>JAHWJM010000249.1 GCA_019348435.1 Actinomycetota bacterium | reverse complement strand
GGCGGTGCCAAGGACGTCTGGGTGCTGTCGGACTGAGCCTGGTGCGATCGCTAGCTGAGGAACTCGTCGAACCACCCGAAGATCTGCTGCCACATGTCCTCGATGTTGGCGGGGCTCTGGAAGACGTGCCCCTCGCCCCAGTAGCGCACGAACCTCGCCCGCTTGCCCTGGCGGTACAGCGCGCTGAAGAACTGCTCTCCTTGCTGTAGCGGCACGTAGTCCATGTCGCCTTGGATGATCAGCAGCGGGGTCTGCACGTCGCCGGCCGCGAATAGCGGGCTGTTTCGTACATAGCGCTCGGGGTCCTGCCACGGCGCGGCGCCCATGCGAAGCTGGCCCGTCTCGGCCAGGCTCTGCTGCAGGTACTCGTGCGCGTGCGGCTCGTAGCGAAGGCGCGCGTCGAACTGCCCGTACAGGCTCACGAGGTCAGCGATCCCCGCCAGCGCCACGGCGGCTCGAAAGCGCTGCGTCTGGGTGATCAGCGCGTAGGTGCCGTAGCCGCCGTAGCTGTGTCCCAGGAGCCCGATCCGGTCGGCGTCGGCGAATCCCATCTCGACGGCCGCGTCGATGGCCGGCAGGACCCCGTTCGCGACGTCGAGGTAGGGATCGCTCGGCTCGCCTTCGGGGTTCAGCGGGATGCTCGGAAAGAGCACCGTGTAGCCGCGCGCCGCCAGCAGCTGCGGGTTGTTGGCGTGCTCCCCAACGATCGAGAGCGTCGTCGGCGGCGTCTGCCCACGGAAGACGAAGCCCGGATAGACCGCGGTGATCAGGGGGTAGCGCCTGCCGGGCTCGTGGTCGACCGGCAGGATCAGCCAGCCCGTGAGCTCGTCTCCTGTGGCTCCCCGGTAGTCGACGCGCCTGATCTGGCCTTCTGCGACGTCGCGAAGCCACATGTTCGTTTCGACGATCGCGCGGTGCTGCTCGAACGCGGGCCTCGAGATCCACAGCCCGGCGCCCGTGCGATCGAACGCGCCGTGCACGGCGGTGTCGTGCTCGGGCGCGAAGTGCAGCAGCCAGGCGCCGTCCGACGGCCAGCGCAGCGAGGTCATCGCGCCGGATCGCAGGTCGAGCGAGAACCGGTCCAAGGATGTCTCGCTGTCGACCGTCAGCACGAGCCGCGCGGCCGTTCGGCGATCGGACTCCCCGGGCGGGGGCCAGAGCAGCCCCGAGATCTTCCGCTCGAAGCCGTCGGTCAGGTTGGCCCAGCGGCCATCGCTCAGCGACAGCCGCAGGACGCCTTCGGCGCCAAGCCCGACGAACGATCGGCGGCCCTCCTCCGGGAAAAGCCGCATCGGGACCGCATCGAGGTCGGCGGACAGCTTGCGCGGCTCGGCGCCGCTAGCGACGAGCCACCAGTCCGCGCGCTCCGGCGACGAGCCCTGTGTCGGCCGGGCGAACGCGAGGATGGAGTTGTCGCCCGTCCAGACGATCGACGTCGGCTCCACGCTCGCGTCGGTCTCGTGCCGGAGGCGGCCGTCGACCAGGCGGTAGCGGAAGATCAGCTTCGATGATCCGGCCGCCGCGTCGACGTGGCCCAGCAGCGCCACCTCCGTGCTGTCGGCAGACCAGCGAAGCGACGTGCTGATCGGCTGCTCGATCTGCTGCACGGCGCCGGCCAGCAGCTTTCCGTCCGCAGTGACGATCCCGAGCCGGGCAACGCGGCCATCCAGCCGCTCGAGCTTGCCATCCGCCTGCGGCCTGCGCACGTCGACCTGACGAAAGAAGGCCACGTGACGCCCGTCGGGAGCGATCCGCAGATCGCGGAACAGGCCTCTCATCACGGTCCGCTCCCTGCCGGTCGCCGCGTCGACGAGCACCAGCGCGCCCTGCGGGCGCTCACCAAACGGCTTCGTCGCGCCGCTGTCGAGCGCGCTCGCCGTGGGCTCCAACCCCTTCCACGCCTTCGGCCACTCGCGCATGGCGGTCTCCGCCGCTCGTATCTCGACGGTCATCCGGCCCGGCCGCTCACCCTCGGGCAGGGTGGCGAGGAGGATCTCGTCGTTCGACACCCACAGCATCGGCGCAGCGTGGGACGCGAGGTCCACCGCGCGTTCGGACAGCCGATGCAGCGTTCTCGAGCCGATGTCACAGACCCACGCGCAGACATTTCCGCCTCGCGTCGACAGCAGCGCGAGTCGGTTGGCGTCCGGCGACCAGCTGGGCGCCCAATGACCGGAGCCGTCATCAGCACCGCGCGTCAGGTTCTGCGGCGCACCGCCCGCGGCGTCGACGATCCAGACGTCGCAGCGATCGCCGCCCGACAGGAAGTCGTACTTGTGAAACGTGGCCGTGCGGCGAGGCCGCTTGCGCACGTATGCGAGCCAGCGGCCATCGGGAGAGAGCGCCGCCCCGGGAAGCTCCTCGAGACCCGACAGGTCGTGTGGCGTCAGCGAGCGCTGGGTCACAGAACGAGCGCCTCCACGAGGGTCATCGAGCGAGACCGTACCGTCGGAAATCGCGCGCGGCGCTCGGGCGTCGGCAGCGCTCAGTCCGGGCGCTGAACGTAGGAGGCGGCTTGGAGGCCGAACAGCTCGGCGTAGAGGCCATCGCTTGCGATGAGCTCGTCGTGCGTTCCGACCTCGACCACGGCGCCGTCGCGCAGGACGTAGATGCGGTCGGCCATGCGCACACTGGAGAAACGATGTGAGATCAGCAGGACCGCTCGGTCGTCGAAGAGGCCGCGCATGGTCTTGAACAGCTCGTGCTCGGAGCGCGCGTCCAGCGAGGCGGTCGGCTCGTCCATGATCACGAGCGGCGCGTCGCGGAAGAACACGCGGGCAAGCGCCACGCGCTGCCATTGCCCGATCGAAAGGTCGTGACCGTCGAGGAACCTGCGGCCCAGCCGTGTCTCGTAACCGTCGGGGAGGCGAGTGAGGAAGTCGGCGGCCCCCGCGCGACGGGCGGCCTCCGCGATCGCCGCCGCGTTCTCGATCGCATCGACGTCGCCGAATCCGATGTTCTCGCGTGCCGACAGGTCGTAGCGCACGAAGTCCTGGAAGACGACCGCGATGCGCGTGCGCAGATCGTACGGATCGCACGTACGCAGGTCACGGCCGTCCCAGGTGATCGTGCCGCTCTCGGGGTCATACAGGCGACACAGGAGCTTGGCGAGGGTCGTCTTCCCAGCGCCGTTCTCTCCCACGACGGCGACCGTCTCGCCGAGCCGGATCTCGATCGACACGCCGCGTAGGACGGGCGCGGCGCCGTCGCGATAGCGAAAGGTGACGTCATCGACACGGACTGCCGCGAGCGTCGCCGGCATCGCCGCGGGCGAGTCGGGCGTGCGCTGGCGGGACTCCACGGCGACGAAGGACCACAGATCCTCGACGAACAGCGCGTTCTCGTGCAACTGCCCAACAGCTCCCGTAAGCATGTTCATCCGCGGCAGCATGAGCAGCAGCGCGCCGGCCGCCGCGATCGTCTCGGCGAGCGAGATCCGCTGCGAGAAATGCAGCCAGAGGATGAAGACCACGCCCCCGGCGACAACGGCCGAGCTGGCCAGCGTTGCAAGCACATCGCGCCGCAGGCGCCCCCGGATCAGCTTCCGCAGATCGGCCATCTCCTCGTCGAACAGTCGCTGGCGATGCTCGAGCAGATACGGCCCGAGAGCGAACGCGCGAATCTCCTTGCCCGAGTCCAGCTGCGAAAGAAGGCCCTGCAGATAGCCGATCAGGCGGCGCTTGGGAGTGCGCCGAACCGCGTAGCGATAGTAGGCGCGCCCCCCCGCCACGCTGGCCCACGAAAGCGGCAGCATGGCAGCCAAGAGCCCCGCGACCAGCAGCGGGTGAACGGTGAGCAGCAGGCCGGCCAAACCGACCACCGCGACCGTCGAGCTGACGATCCGCGCCATGTCCGCAACCATGTTTGCGGGGCGAAACGAGGCCTCGTTCTGCGCGCGGTTCAGCCGGTTGTGAAACGCCGGCGTCTCCAGCGCCTCGAGATCGATGGCCGCGGCCTTCTCGGCCAACATCTCCTGCGCCGCCTGGCCGGCAAGCTCGGGCAGCAGCCGCTGCCGGTGCCTCGCCGTGGCCGCGACGATCTGCCCCGCGGTCATCGCAGCGAGCGCGACTGCGAGCGCCGGCAGCGCATCTTCCATGCCGCCATTCGAGCGGCTGGCATCGAAGATCGAGTCCAGCGCCCCCTTGGCCGCGAGGACCTGGACGGGGAGCGCCAGGCCTGACAGCGTCTGCAGCACGAGGAGGTTGATCGTCTCCGACGGGCTCGCGCGCCACACCAGCCGCAGCGACGCGCGCACAAGCCCGAGCAGCCGCCGCGGACCAAGCCGGGAATCCTCGCGCTCCCAGGGATTGACGTCCTCCCAGCGCCGATCTATCGGCGGCCCACCCTCGTCCTTGCCTCGCTGGCTCACTCGCCCTCGTCCAATGAAGCGCCCTGTGCGCCGGCGCAGCGCGGGCCTCGGCAGCGCCGCCAAGACCAGGGTATCGACGAGTGCGTAAGCACGCTTCCCAGCCGAACCGCCCTGGGTTCTGCCAACCGGCCCAACATGCAATGCCAGGAAGCCGAGCGTTTGCAGCGGGTTCCTGATGCCGGAGGAGGACTCCCACCCCCGGATTATGATGCGCCGGAACCCTCAGTTTC
>JAHWJM010000248.1 GCA_019348435.1 Actinomycetota bacterium | reverse complement strand
AGTTCCGACCGGAGCTCGGGGCGTAGCTGGGTCGCGGCGCGGTCATCGGCGTTCAGCGGTGAGCGTACGGATCGGGCCGGGTGCAAATCAAGCAGCCTGGGATTTCGCCCGCATCGACTCGGGTTGAGCGTGGCTCCTGACCGGCAGTCGACGGTGCGGTGGTGAGCACCGCGAGCCCTTGCTGCCGCTTCACGTGCATGGCAGCGCCGCGCAGGTTGCGGATCGCGCAACCAGGAGCGATCTGCGGCCCCTGTCCCAGCGCGGCTCTTCCTCAACGAGCAACGAGCGCGAGGGCGTGTGCCGAACGCACTTCGTGAACGGAGCTGCTCATCGCCGCTGAGTAGCGCCGACAGCCGGTCCTGCAACTGGCTCTTGACCGATGCGGCGGAGCGGGCGGCTGGTCCACGAACGAACGGCATGCGGGACGCAGCTCGATGGCCGCTACGTGGGTTCGCCTCAAGCGCTAAGCGGATCGATGCCTCATCTGTTGTCTTCGTCGGCGGATTCTGGCTGGCGTCGCGGAGCTGGCTGCCGAGCGCTCAGCGCTTGCGCAGTGCCACGTGCACGCTGGTCCATGCCGACAGGCCGTCGCGCAGCACGAGGTGCGGATAGCGCGACCACTCCAGGCGCTCGAAGTACAGCCCGCCGTGCCGCGCGACGTGGTCGCGCACGTCGGCGCCGGTCTCGGGATAGGGCAGCGTGGTTGCCCGCGTCGCGGTGGAGACGTCGGTCGATAGCTCGTCGAGCGCGATCCAGCGCTCACTGTCGGCTAAGCCGAGCTCCTCGATGATCTCGCGCCGGTCGAACAGCAGCACGCCGGGGATCCCCGGCGGCGGCCCCGCGAGGCGATACTCGGTCGACAGCGACAGGATTCCGCCCGGCTTGAGGACACGATGCATCTCCGCCAGGGCCTGACGAACTTCTGCAAGCCCGCCGAAGTGCTCCAGCGAGCTTGATGAGAAGGCGCCGTCAAACGACGCGTCCTCATAGTGCAGGTCGAGCGCGTCCATGTGCTGCACGACGAGCCGCCGCTCATGCCAGGGCGCGCTGTAGAACCGGCCCGGATCTGTGAGCATCGGTGCCGACGCCGACTCCTCCCACTCACCTCCGGCCAAGTACAGATCGGTGGCGAACACGCGCCGCACGAACCGCGTCAGGTAAAACAGCGTCGGCTCGTTGCCCGCTCCCACGCCGAGCAGCTCGGCGTCTTGACGAAGCGCGCCACCCGCTGCGAGCGCTCGCACGGCCATCGCGACCTCCCAGTGCTTGCGGTACTCGCAGCCCGCCGGGAAGCTGTCCCCGCGTCGCGCGGCCTCGACAGCGAGCACGTCGCGGATGATGCGCCGCAGCTCCGGATCGCTGAAGTCCTCGAGGTTGCAGACCTTGTTGTGCGCGGTGACCGGGTTCATCGCGAGACCTTACGCCGTTGGCGATCGGCCACGCAGCGGTCCGGCCCGTCTGTCGCTGCCGCTTTCACCGATCCGCCAGCGGCCGCCCCCTGCGACGGTGCCTGTGCAGGACACCGTCGGTGAAGGGCCCGGTCCTCGAGCTCTCGCAGATCCTTTCGCACTGCCGTCGCATACCCGCGCAGCACGTCAGCGGTCGGTTTCGCCCAGAGCAGCACTGGCGCGGAACGCAACGCAAGCCCGTCCCGTTAGCGGGACGCCAAGGCGTCTTGACCGACGAGTCCCACTGCCGAACCTCTACTGCGACGCGGCCGCAGGGTCGTACTACCGGAGTTGGGGCTGACGGGGCAGCCGCGACCAGGGTTGCGTGGCGCATGAAAGCGGCCTGCTGTGCAAGCAGCAGGCGGTCAGCTCGTGCCCGGCTGCACCAGCCCGGATTCGTAGGCGAATACGACGGCGTGCACGCGGTCGCGCAGGTTGAGCTTTGCGAGCACGTTGCGCACGTGCGTCTTCGCCGTCGCGTGGCTGACGACGAGGTGCTGGGCGATCTCGCTGTTCGAAAGGCCTCGGGCGAGCAGCTCGAGGACGTCGCGCTCGCGGCCGGTGAGCGTGCCGAGTGCGGTCTGCAGGTCGTGTTGGCGGACGGGGAGGCGAGCGAAGGTCTCAACAACGCGGCGGGTCACAGAGGGGGCGAGGACGGCTTCGCCTTCGGCGACGAGGTGGATCGCTGCGATGAGCTGCTCGGGTGAGGCGTCCTTGAGCAGGAAGCCGCTTGCGCCGGCGCGCAGTCCCTCGTAGACGTACTCGTCGAGGTCGAAGGTCGTGAGGATGAGGATCCGGGTCGCGGACCCGGTCGTGACGATCTGACGGGTTGCCTCGAGGCCGTCGACGTTTGGCATGCGGATGTCCATCAGCGCGACGTCGGGTCGGAAGCGGCGGACGGCTGCGACGGCGTGCTCGCCGTCGGCCGCCTCGCCGACCACGTCGAAGTCCGGCTCCTGGCTGAGCAGCGAGCGGAAGCCGGCGCGAACCATCGCTTGGTCGTCGGCGATGACGACGCTGATGCTCATGGCGCGGGGATCGGCAGCGTCGCGCGGACGGCGAAGCCGCCGGCGTCGTCGGGCGCGGCGTCGAGCGAGCCTCCGTACAACGCGACGCGCTCGCGCATGCCGACGAGCCCGTGACCGCCGCCGTTCGCGTCGCCGCTCGGTCCTCGGCCGTCGTCGGTGATCTGCAGCTCAAGCTCGCGCTCGGTGAAGCGCACGCCGACGCGGGCGCGCGCGGGACCCGCGTGCTTGAGCACGTTCGTCAGTGCCTCCTGAACGATCCGGTAGGCCGCCAGGTCGACGCCCGGCGGAAGCGGCCTGCGCGCGCCGCCGATATCGAGCTCGACGGTCAGGCCCGCCTCGCGCACCTGCTCGACGAGCCGGTCGACCTGCTCGATGCCCGGCTGCGGAGTGAGCGCGAGGCGCTCGTCGTCGGTTCGCAGCAGGCCGAGCATCCGCCGCATCTCGGTCAGCGCCTGGCGGGCAGTCTGCTCGACCGCCGATAGCTCCTCGGCGTCCTCCGGCCGCTCGTGGCGCAGCCTTCGGCGCAGCGAGCCGGTCTGCACGGCGATGACGCTGATCGAGTGCGCAACGACGTCGTGCAGTTCGCGGGCGATTCGCGCGCGCTCTTCGGCGACTGCGGCGCGCGCGCGCTGCTCGCGCTCGCGCTCCAGCCGGTCGGCGCGCTCCTCGAGCTCGCCCGCGCGCGTTGAGCGCTCGCGCAGCGCCACGGCCAGCGCCCAAACGACGCCCAAGATCGCCGCGAGAAAGATGAGGTCGCCGAGCGCTGCGGCGTCGTCTCCCTCCGCAGCCACCACGTTCTCCACGACGAGCAGGGCCGCGAGCAGCAAAAGCCCGAGACCGAGGCCGGCGACCGCTTGGCGCCGCTCGCAATACGCGCCGACCGCAGAGAACGCCGCCAGCAGCACGAGCATGATGTAAGACGAGTTGAGCACGTATCCGGCGGCCGCCATCAACAGCAGCGGCACGAAGACGAGCGCCAGGACGGCGATCGGCGCAACGCGACGCCATACCAGCGGCAGCGTCATCGCAAGCGCCGCTGCCGCGAAAGCGGCCTTCGGATCACTCCCCTGGGTCAACCACGTCTCGACCTGCGCGAGCAGCGCGATGGCGGCGGCGATCAGCAGGTCCGATCGCTGTGGGCGGTCCGGGGGCAGCCTGATGGCCTGGCGCATGGCGCGAGCGTAGCCCCCGGACAGGCATCCGCACGTCGACCGAGCGGACGATCTTGGCACCGTGAAGATCGTCCGCGCGGACGAGACGAAACAAAGCGCGGGGGCGACGACGAGCCGGAAGACCGGACATACGGTCGTCGAGTCAACTGACTCAAGGAGACCCGCCATGCTTCGTCCGTCCATCATCATCGTCGCGCTCGTCGCCGTCCTCGGGCTCGCCGCGTGCGGCGGCGACGATGACACCAGCAGCGATACGCAGACCACGACGATCGCTGCCGCCGGAGACACCGAGCGCTACTGCGCGCTGACGCGGCGACTCGATGCCGAGGGCGAGCAGTTCTTCGCCGGGCTCGACGAGGACTCAAGCCCGCAGGAGTTCGAGGCTGCGGAGCGGCGTATGGCCGAGAACTTCGCCGACGAGTTCGACGAGCTGCAGCGCGCAGCGCCCCCGCAGATCAAGACCGACGTCCGCAAGCTGCTCGCCGCGATCCACAAGCGCGCGGGACTGCAGCCGCAGATCGAGATCAGCGAGGCGGAGGCCGCCGCCGCCGAGAAGCGCATCCAGGCGTTCGAGAAGCGCCACTGCAAGGCGTAGCCGGCCTCACCCCGCAGCGGCCAGCAGAAGCGCGCCACCGAGCGCCCACCCGCCGACGTTCGATCGTGCTCGGTGTCGCGCACCTGCTGCACGGTTGCTGGTGACCGGACCCCGGTCAAACGAAGCAGTGATCGGTTGGGGGACTGCTGAAACGGCGGCGGGACGCAGCGATGTGCGCTTCGGACGCCGTCGGGGTTCGACGCGGCGGGCGGCGCCGAAGGCTCCGACCCTCGACGCTGAGCCCATCCAGTCGATGCTGCAGCGGCACGGCCGCGGCGGCGACGAGACCGACGCGCCGGGGATCGACTCGTCCCACGGCCGAACCGCAACCGGGACTGCGGCAGGTCGATTGTTCGGCCCTACCGCTACGGCGTCGGCGCTG
>JAHWJM010000247.1 GCA_019348435.1 Actinomycetota bacterium | reverse complement strand
CAACGCCCCGGTCTGTCACGGCGCCGGCCTGCGGCACAAGACGCTCAGCGATCTGGTCGCAGAGGTGGAGTTCGTCAACGCCCGCGGCGAGCTTCAGACGGTGTCCGACGCCGCCCTCCTCAAGGCGGCCGCGGGCTGCTTCGGGCTCCTCGGCATCGTCACGTCGCTGACGCTCAAGCTCGACCCGATGACATACGCGACGCTGCGCCCCGAGAGCCCGCGGCTGCCGCTCGCGATCCCGCCGCCGGCCGGGTTCCCGGTTCCGTCCGCCGTCGACATGAGCGGCATCTCGCAGGCCGACCTCGAGGAGGCCGAGCGCCTCTCCGACGACATCATCGTGATCGACCACGGACGCGTGATCGCCCGTGGCGACGCCCGCGACCGCTTCGGCAACGAGAACGGCAGCGCGAGCGAGCGCGTCACGCGCTAGACGCCCGACGCGGGTCGCGCCGGCGGCGGGCGCGGCCGGGGGGGACGTTTGGGAGGTCACGGCCGGCGTCGGCGAGGGGCAGGCCCAGGTCCTGCGCTTCCTGCCCCAGCGGCTGGAGGTCAAGCTCGGCGACACCGTGCGCTGGGTGAACCGGGCGCACACCGAGCCCCACACCGTCACCTTCGTCGGCGGCGGGGCGCCGCCGGAGTTCGTCCTCGTCGAGCCGCAGGCGCGAGTTGAGCTTGTAGCGCCCGACGCGCGTGAGGTCGTAGCGCTTGGGATCGAAGAAGAGCTGATGCAGCAGCGCGCGCGCGTTGTCGACGCTCGGCGGCTCGCCGGGGCGCTGCTTCTTGAAGAGCTCGACGAGCGCGCCCTCCTCGGTCTTCGTCGGCTCGGTGTCGGCCTCGATCGTGTTGCGGATGTAGAGGCTGTTGTCGAAGAGGTCGAGGATCTCCTCGTCGCCGGCGTAGCCCATCGCGCGCAACAGGACGGTGACCGGCAGCTTGCGCTTGCGGTCGATGCGGACGAAGACCTTGCCCTTCTTGTCGATCTCGAGCTCCAGCCACGAGCCGCGGGCCGGCATGAGGTTCGCGATGAAGACCTGCTTCTCGCGGTCCTTGGCCTCCATGAGGTAGGCGCCCGGCGAACGGACGAGCTGCGTGACGACGACGCGCTCGGTGCCGTTGATGATGAACGTGCCCCGCTCGGTCATCCAGGGAAAGTCGCCCATGAACACCGACTGCTCGCGGATCTCCCCCGTCTCGCGGTTGACGAACGCGACGGTGACGGTCAGAGGGCGGGCGTAGGTGAGGTCCTTCTCGCGGCACTCCTCGATCGACGCGACGGGATCATCGAAGTGGAACTCGCCGAAGTCGACGGCGAGGTTGCCGGTGTAGTCCTCGATCGGCGAGATGTCGGAGATGGTCTCGCGCAGGCCGCCGTTCTCGGGATCGGTCAGCCACGCGAACGAACGGCGCTGGATGTCGATGAGGTTCGGGACATCGTGTACTCGGTTCAGGCGCGCGAAGCTCCGGCGCGTCCTGGGGGCGTCAACAAGGGGCAAGGCGGCGACTCCTCAAGGGGTCGGAGAGGGCGTTCATACGGGGGGCGGCGCCGCGGCCACAGGCCTTCAGGCGCGGACTCGCCAGGATAGCACAGCGAAGTACGGCCCCCGCTGGGGGCTGTCGACGCTCACGGACCCCGCCCTGAGCCTGCGCTATGTGGGCGCAAACCTTGTTAGGAGGCGGCTACGGCTATCGGTCGACTCGCGCAGGGTAGCGCGTATCGTCGCCGGTGGCGAGTCTCGTGGCCTCGCCCGTTTCGCGCGCAGGGCTGCGAGACTGCCGACGCAGTGAAGTTCGACCACGTCGCCCAGCCCGTCCCGGACATCGCGGCCGCCCTCGCATGGTGGCAGCGCATGATTCCGAGCACCCGCGTGCTCTACGCCGACGACACGTGGGGGCTGCTCGAGGCGGGCGGCGCGAAGCTCGCGTTCGTGGTCGCCGAGCAGCATCCGCAGCATCTGGCGTTCTCGGTCTCGGGAGATGAGCTCGCGCGCCTCGCGGGCCAGCATGGGGCCGAGATCGCCGTGCACCGCGACGGCAGCCGCTCGTTCTACCTCGAGGCTCCGGGCGACGCGCGGCTGGAGGTCATCGCGTATCCGGATGCGCTGGAGGAGGACGCGGAGTAGCCGGCCTCCACCGCGCGCAGGCCCCTACAGATCCGCCCGCCGGAACGTCCGATCCGCCAGCAGCCCCGCGCCCAGCAGATACGCCACCGCGAACGGGTACAGCAGCGGTCCCGCCTCCTGCGCGCCGCCGAACGGCCCGAGCTGCACGATCACGCCGGTCACGCCGTCGATGTCGGCGGTCAGCGCGTGCAGCCCGTCTTGGTAGAGCGCCTCGAACGGCAGCGCCCAGGTGGCGATCGCGCTGATCTGCTCGAGCGTCGACGAATTCAGAGCCGCGCCGATCTGGCCGATGAGGCCGGCGGCCAAGCCGGCGCCGAAGACCATGAAGATCGCGATCCCGTTCGCCGTCGAGGACAGCAGCGTCGTCCCCAGCAGGGCGATCGCGACGATGATCGTCACCGCCGCCGCGAGGGCGAGCGCACCCGCGAAGGCGTTGCCGGGCCGGTAGCCGCCGGTGGCGTCGGTCAGCAGCACCGCGCCCCAGTAGACGATCTGCACGTATGCGATGCAGACGGCAGCCGCGGCGAGGAAGCGCGCGAGCAGCAGCGTGCTGCGGCCGACGGGGCGCACGACGAGCGGCTGCAGCAGGCCGCGCTCGGCGTCGCCGCGGACGGCGTTGAGCGTCACGAAGACGGCGAGCACGGTGCCCAGGAAGAGCGTCACGAACATCGCCAGCCCGAGCAGCGTCGAGCCGGTCAGCACCTCCTCCTCCAGCGCGGCTCCCAAACCGTCGCCGCCTCCGCCGCGTGTGATCTCCTGGAAGGCGTGGTAGCTGCCGAAACCGTACAGCGCGAGGAAGCAGATCGTCAGCACGACGACGACGACCAGAACCTTCCGGCGCACAGCCTCGCGCAGGGCGTAGCCCCCGATCGTCGTCAGGTCGCGCAGCATCAGATGGCTGATCCCGCGGCAGGGCCGGTCGCGTGTCGTCTCATCGCGCGTCCTTGCCGACGAGCCGCAGATAGGCGTCCTCCAACGTCCCGGTCACGACGCGCACGCCGTAGATCTCCTCGCCGTGGCCGACGAGGCGGGCGACGAGCGTGGGCACCTGCTCGCGGCCGGCGTCGGGAAAGCGCTTCAGCCCGGCCGCCGTCTCGATCTCGACGCCGCCGGCCGCCGCGAGCTCGTGTGGCGCGCCCTCGGCGATCGTGCGGCCGCCGTCGACGATCACGACGCGGTCGCAGACGAGCTCGACCTCGCTGAGCAGGTGCGAGTTGAGCAGCACGGCGACGCCGCGACCGCGCAAGCCCTCGAGCAGCTCGCGCACGGTGCGCCGACCCGCGGGGTCCAAGGCGCTCGTCGGCTCGTCGAGCAAGACCAGCGACGGCGCGCCGACGAGGGCCTGCGCGATCCCGAGGCGCTGCTGCATCCCCTTCGACATCGCCTCGACGCGGCGGCGCGCAGCCTCGGCGAGGCCGACGAGCGCGAGCAGCTCCGTGCGCTCCTCGGCGCCGCCGCCGGAACGGGCGAGGCGCTGGTGCAGTTCGAGCACCTCGTCGGCGCTGGCCCATCCCGGGAACCGAAACAGCTCGGCGAGGTAGCCCGTGCGGGCGCGGGCGGCGGTGCTGCCCGCCGGATGGCCGAGCACCGTGACCTTCCCCGCGGTCGGGCGCACGAGGCCGCAGGCGATCTTCGTGAGCGTCGACTTGCCGGCGCCGTTCGGCCCCAGCAGGCCGACGAGCTCACCTGCGCCGACGCGCAGGTCGACGCCGTCGAGCGCGACCGTTGCGCGGTAGGTCTTGCGCAGCCCGGCGGCGAGGAGGGCGTCGGCCACGAGCGAGAGGATGACGCACGCACGTGTGGGATCTGTGCGGATCTCGTGGCGGTCGGGAACGACGAAGGGCGCCTTGCGGCGCCCCTCGATGGTCGATTTCGTCATCCGGTCGTCGCGCGCTGCGACCTCCGGACGACGAGTGACGCGACGAGCTACTTGATCTCGACGGTCGCGCCGGCCTCTTCGAGCTCCTGCTTGAGCTTCTCGGCCTCGTCCTTGTCGACGCCCTCGCGGACCGCCTTGGGGGCCTCGTCGACGAGCGCCTTGGCCTCCTTGAGACCGAGGCTCGTCGCGGCGCGCACGACCTTGATGACCTGGATCTTCTTGTCGCCGGCAGCCGTGATGACGACGTCGAACGCCGACTGCTCCTCCTCGGCGGGCGCGGCAGCGCCGTCGCCGCCGCCGCCGCCGGCCGGGGCCGCAACAGCCGCCGCCTGCGCCGAGACGCCGAACTCCTCCTCGAGGGCCTTGATGCGCTCGCTCAGCTCGAGCACGGAGATGCTCTTGAGCTCGTCGATCCATTCCGCTGTGGACTGGGCCATGGGTTACTCCTTGTCTTCGTCAGTGTCAGATGGGGTGTCGCCGGTCGCCGGCTCGGGTGTCGGTTCGGGCCCAGCGGCCGCCGCAGCGCCCGCGGGCGGATCGCCCGCCGCAATCTCGCCGCTCTCCTTCTTCTCGGCCACCTGGCTGAGCTGGCGCGCCAGGCCGCTGATGAGGTTCGAGAGGCTCGTCACGAGGCCGGT
>JAHWJM010000246.1 GCA_019348435.1 Actinomycetota bacterium | reverse complement strand
CGCGTCCCACCGGGGAAACCGAAGGGACTGACCGCTCCCAACACGGCGGAACGGGGCAGCCGCTCGGCATCGCGCATCGCATTGATGGTCCAGGCATTGCGCTTTCGTCCGGACGCCGCGGGGACGTCGCTCAGCAGAGCCGTCGCGTCGAAGGGGGACGCGGAGTCGTCCACCTTCACGGTCTCGAGGGCCACCGCACCGGAGGGCTGCCCGTTTCCAGATGCCGGCGCCGCAGTCACCCGGATGCCCGTCACGCGGAAGTGGCCATATCCATCCCGCCCGGGCCCGCCGCGGGGCAGCGATGGGTCGGGCAGCGTCTCGAGCCGGCCGAGCTCGAAGTAGATGCGCCGGTCGCGCTCGCTGACCGCCGCCGGCGCCTCGATCGAGTCCACGAAGCGCCGCAGGGCGCGCTCGGTGCCGTAGCGCAGCGTCACGCCGAGCCGCCCCTCGAGCGGGCGCGAGTAGTCCGGGACCTCGCGGCCGATCGCGCGGATCGTCTCCGCGGCGAGATCGGGCAGAACCGGGCGCAATACCGCTGCCACCTCTGGCGGGACTCCCTCCATTTGTGCACAAGCTACAGATTTCCGCGCACCGCGCCGCAGAAATCCGACAAGAACCCCTCAGGCTCAGCGCGTAGCCTCAAACCCATGCCAAAGCTCCTTCGCTACGCCAACCTCGCCGCCGTCATCGTCCCGTTCCTCGCGTTCCTGCTCGCGATCGTCCTGCTGTGGAACAAGGCCGTCGGCGCGATCGACCTGGCGATCTTCTTCGTCATGTACCTCATCACCGGCCTCGGCATCACCGTCGGCTATCACCGCCTGCTCACGCACCGCGCCTTCCATGTCAGCAAGCCGGTCGAGTACGCCTTCGCGGTTGCCGGATGCATGGCCGTCGAGGGTCCGCCCATCGCCTGGGTCGCCGATCACCGCAAGCACCACGCCCACACCGACGAGGAGGGCGACCCGCACAGCCCCCACGTCGGTCACGGATCCGGCCTCAAGGGCCTCTGGTTCGCCCATACCGGCTGGCTCATGAAGACGCAGGGCAGCTCCGAGTTTCGCAAGTACGCGCCCGATCTCTGCGAGGACAAGGGCATGCGCTGGATCAGCCGCAACTTCCTGTGGTTCGTAGGCCTCAGCCTGCTGATCCCGTTCGTCGCCGGCTTCGTCCTGCACGGCTTCTCGCTGAGCGCCGCGCTGTGGACGCTGCTGTGGGCCGGCTTCGTGCGGATCTTCTTCATCCACCACGTCACGTGGTCGATCAACTCGATCTGCCATGTCTTCGGGCGGCGCCGCTTCGACATCGAGGACAAGTCGACGAACGTCGCCTGGCTGGCGATCCCGACCCTCGGCGAGTCCTGGCACCACAACCACCACGCCTTCCCGCGCTCCGCGCGCCAGGGCCTCGGCCGCTGGGAGATCGACCCCTCCGCGATGCTCATCTGGGCGATGGAGAAGGTCGGCATCGCGAAGAACGTCGTGCGGATCGCGCCCGAGCGCCAGCAGGCCAAGCTCGCGAGCGCGAAGGGCGCCGATTCGGCGGCGCCCGCCTGAGCCAACGCGGCCGGCGTCAGTAGCGTTGGCGCATGGCGGTCGGGGCGGAGGGTGGCGCTGAGCAGCTCGAGCTGACGCTCGGCCCGCTGTACCACGTGCTCGTCGACGACCGCGTGAGCGGGCCGCTCACCGCCCGTCCGACGCGCTCCTACCGCTCGCCGCCGCAGGGGCTGGAGGAGGCGCGGTGCCTGGCGGCGCTCCTGCTCGACCGTGGCGACGAGCTCGAGGGCGAAGGCCCCTGGCGCCGCCCGCTGGCCGGCGGGCAGCGCCACGTCGCGATCGTGCTCGCGGCGCCGGGCCAGATCGGCGGCTGACGGCCGCGCACGGGCTGGCGCGGCGCAGCCCGGGCCGGTCACGCCCGACGGCAGCGCACCTGGTAGATCGACGTGAAGCCGGTCTGAAAGCCGTTGCGCGCGGCGCGCAGATACAGCCGCCACACGCGCATGCGCTCGGCGCCGGCGAGCCGCTCGGCCTCGGCGGCGTGCTCGTCGAGGCGCCGGGCCCAGTGCGCGAGGGTGCGCGCGTAGTGCTCGGCGTAGGACTCGACGTGCTCACACGTGAAGCCGGCGCGCTCGAGCGCCAGCAGAACGCGCGAGAGGTGCATCGGAGCGGCGTCGGGGAACACGTAGCGGTCCGAGAACGGCCCCGGCTCCACATTGCCGTGGCGCAGCCGCGCGATGCCGTGGTTCAGCAGCCGCCCACCGGGTGACAGCGCGGCGGCGAGCGCGGCGGCGTAGGCGTCGATCTGAGCGGCGCCGACATGCTCGACCATCCCGATGCTCGCGATCGCGTCGAACTGCTCGCCATCGAGGTCGCGGTAGTCGGCCACGCGGATCTCGACGAGGTCGGCGACGCCCGCGGCCGCCGCCCGCTCGCGCGCCACCGCGGCCTGTGGCGCTGACAGCGTGATGCCGACGACGCGCGCGCCGTGGCGTGTCGCGGCATGGATCGCGAAGCTCCCCCAGCCGCAGCCGACGTCGAGCACGCGCTCACCCGGGGTCAGCGCGAGCTTGCGGCAGATCGTCTCGAGCTTGCGCTCCTGCGCGCTCTCCAGCGGTTCGCCGTCGGTCGCAGGATCCTCGAAGATCGCGCACGAGTACGTCATCGAGTCATCGAGGAAGAGCGCGAAGAACTCGTTGGCGACGTCGTAGTGGTGGCGCACGGCGCGCGCGTCGCGCGCGACGCTGTGGCGGGTGCCGCGCGGGCGCAGCTCGACGCCAGGCGGCCGCGGTGGGCGCATGATGCCGGCCGCGCGCACGGCGGCGAGCAGCAGCCGGCGCCGTGCTGGGCGCTCGATCGGTGGCGGCGTCCACCCGCGCAGCAGGTCGAGCAGGGCATCGATGTCGTCGACCGCGAGCTCGCCGGAGACGTAGGCCCGGCTCAGCCCGAGCTGCCCGGGAGCACCCAGCGCGTGCGCGACCGCGCGCGGCGACCGGGCGCTGAACACGGGGCCGCTCTCGCCGTTCGTCGAGGGCAGCGTGCTGCCGTCCCAGAAGTTCAGCTCGAAGGGCCGCTCGGGAAGGGCGCGGGCAAGCTCGCTGCGCAGCGGCTCGGTGGTCGAACCCAGTGCCATGTCAACGGTGGCGATCCGAAAGCAGCATGGGGCCCGGTGCCTACCCGGTGCGACCACTCGTATGACATGCGATCAAACGACGTCATCCTGGCTGCTCGCTGCCGATCTCCTGCCGTTCGAGGTCGTCGACGGCGGGTCCTTCGATGACCGTGCCGTCGGCGGCGAAGCGCGAGCCGTGACAAGGACAGTCCCAGGTGGTCTCGGCGGCGTTCCAGCGCACGATGCAGCCCATGTGCGTGCAGCGCGCCGACACCGCGTGCAGTGTTCCCTCGCTGTCTCGCGCGAGCGCGACCTGCTTGGCGCCGCGGGCGGTCACCTGCCCGTCGCCGGGCGCCAGATCCTCGGGCGCGATCTGTGCGCGCTGCGTGATGCGGTCGCCGACGAAACGCCGCGCCACGTTGACGTTCTCCCTGACGAACTGCTTCGCCGACGCGAGCGGCTTGACGCGGTTGGGATCAAACAGCTCGCTCCACGGGTTCTCGCGCCCGAGGATCTGATCGCTGATCAGCACGCCCGCCACCGTCGCGCCCGTCATCCCCCACTTGTTGAAGCCCGTCGCGACATAGAGGCGGTCTGAGCCGCGGCGCAGCTTGCCGATGTAGGGCACCTGGTCGACGGTCATGTGGTCCTGCGTCGACCAGCGGTACTCGATCGAGCGCACGGCGAAGCGCTCCCGCGCGTACTGCTCAAGCGCGGCGTAGTGGCGTTCGGTGTCGTCGTCCTGTCCGGTCTTGTGGCTGTCGCCGCTGAGGATCAGCAGCTCGCCGCCGTCAAACGGGTGCTGGCGGATGCTGCGCGTCGGCTGCTCGGCGGTGATGTACATCCCCTTCGGCACCTGTTGCTCGAGCGCGACGGCGAGCACGTACTCGCGCTCGGGATGGCACTTCGCAAAGAAGGCGCCGCGGTCGAGGAACGGCAGGTGCGTCGCGAGCACGACGTAGGCCGCGCGCACGTCATCGCGTTCGGTCTTCACGACGCACGGCGAGCCGTCCTCGACGTCGACCGCGCGCGTGTGCTCGAAGACGCGGCTGCCGTCTGCGTCGATCAGGCGCGCAAGCGCCAGGCAATAGCGGCGCGGATGAAACTGCGCCTGGTCGTCGAAGCGCACCGCCGCCTTGACCGGCCACGGCAGATCGGTCTGCTCGGTGTAGCTCGCCGGCAGCCCCGCCTGCTGTGCGGCCTGGACCTCCTGTTCGATCTGACCGACGTAGGTGTCCTGCTCGGTGTAGGCGTAGGCGGCGCGGCGCTCCCAGTCACAGTCGATCGCGTGCTCGCGCACGAGCGCCTCGATCAGGTCGACGGCCGCCAGGTTGGCCTCCGCATAGGCGCGCGCGCCGTCCTCGCCGAAGCTCGAGCGCAGCGTGTCGTAGATCAGGCCGTGCTGGGCGCTGACCTTCGCCGTCGTATGCCCCGTCGTGGCGCAGCACACCGCACCGGCCTCGAGCACCGCCACGCGCAGACCCGCGTCCTTCAACAACAGCGCCGTCGACAGGCCCGCGATCCCCGCACCGATCACTGCGACATCGACGTCGACCGCCTCCTCGAGCGCACCGAACCCCGACG
>JAHWJM010000245.1 GCA_019348435.1 Actinomycetota bacterium | reverse complement strand
GATGCGGCCCCCGCAGGCTCACGACGACGGCTCGTGAGCACGCCACCGCCGCCTGCGGGTCCTCCCCCTCAGCAGCTAGCCGAGCATGCGTCGATCAGCTGCCCGCGGTGCTCGTCGCCGATCGGGCCTGAGCAGGACTGGTGCCTGGAGTGCGGCGCGCCCGCCCGCACCCGCCTCGCGCCGACGCCGAACTGGCAGCTTCCGACGATCGCCATCGCGGGCATCGTGGCGCTCGCCGGCGCGCTGCTGGCGTTCGCCTTCGTCAAGCTCACGAGCGACGACGACGTCGCCGCCGGCACGACCCCCACCGCAGTCGTCGAGACCGCCCCGCCGGCGGTCATCACGCCCCCGCCCGCCGTGACGCCTGTGCCGACGGCGACCACCACCGCTCCGGCTCAGCCGTCTGCCCCGGCAGCGACCGTCCCCGGGCAGGCCGCGCCCACCACGACGCCCGCCACGACGACGTCCGGCACGACGACGCGGTAGCGGAGCGGCGGGAGCCACGCAACAGCCATTGGCGGGAGCCAGGCGATCCAAAGGTGGCGGGGCCGGTCGCCGGCTGGCAGCCCACCCCGCGAGATCTTCCCTATGCCAGCGTCGGCCAGTGCGCGGCCAGCCGCTGCTGCGCCTGCAACGCCAGCGGATCGAGCTCGACTGCCGGCACCGCCGGCGCCTCGTCCGCGCCCAGCGCCGCCAGCGTCACCACCACGCAGCGCGCCAGCGCGGCGAGCTCGTAGCCGCCCTCGAGCACGAGGCCGAGCGGGATCTCGAGCTCGTCCGCCGTCGCACGCATGAGCGCGGCCATCCCGGCGAAACCGGCGTCGGTCACACGGCAGCCGGCCAGCGGGTCGTCCGCGTGCGCGTCGTAACCCGCCGACAGCAGCAGCAGGTCGGGCGCGAACGACCGCGCGAGCGGCCGCACGACGTGCTCGACGTGGGAGAGGAAGACGGCGTCGCCCGACCCGCCCGGCACGGGCATGTTGACGCTGAAGCCCGCGCCGGCTCCGCGGCCGATGTCGGAGGCGGCGCCGGTGCCGGGATACAGCGGCGACTGGTGGATCGAGCAGAACAGGACGTCGTCGCGCTCACGGAAGATCGCGTTCGTCCCGTTGCCGTGGTGGACGTCCCAGTCGAAGATCAGCACGCGCTGCGCGCCATGGGCCTCGATCGCGTGGGCCGCACCGACCGCGACGTTGCCGAACAGGCAGAAGCCCATTGCCTGCGCGGGCTTCGCGTGATGGCCCGGCGGGCGGTGCAGCGACGCCGCGCACCGCACCGCGCCGCCGCCGGCGGCGGCAGTGCCCTCCGAACCAAGCAGCGCATCGACCATTGCCACGGCCCCGCCGGCGGCATGCAGCGCCGCCTCGAAGGAGCCCGGGCTCACCAGCGTGTCCATGTCGATCATCCCGCCGCCGCGGCGACAGAACGCCTCGAGCCGATCGACGTGCTGCGCCGGATGAACGCGGCCGAGCTGCTCGCGCGTCGCCGCCGGCGACGACCGCACCTCCCATCCCAGCCAGTCGCGCTCGCTCAGCGCGCGCTCGATCGCGACGATCCGCCGAGCGTTCTCCGGGTGCCCTCCCGTGTCGTGCTCGAGCGACGACGGATGGCGAAACAGGACCGCGGCGGCCATCCGGATACGGTACCCGGCGGGTGCCCGACGAACCGGTGATCAGCAGCGACCTCGCGGTCGTCGGCGCCGGCGCCGCTGGGCTGTACGCGGCGCTCAATGCTGCCGCCGCAGGCGCCGGCGTCGTGCTCGTCTCGGCGACCCCGCTGGCGCAGACCGCCAGCTATTGGGCGCAGGGCGGGATCGCCGCCGCCCTGGCCGTCGAGGACTCCTTCGGCCGCCATCTGGCCGACACGGAGGCGGCGGGGCGCAACCTCGTGCGCCGGTCGGCGGCGCGGGTGCTCGCCCGGGAGGCGCCCGCGCGCGTGCGCGACCTCGAGGAGCTCGGGGTGCGCTTCGACGCCGACCGCCGCGGCGTGCTCGCGCTCGGCCTCGAGGGCGGGCACTCCGTGCGCCGGGTCATGCACGCCGGCGGCAGCGCGACCGGCCGGCGCATCGTGCGCCAGCTCTCGGCGCTCGTCGTCGACGAGCCGCTGATCGAGGTGCTCGAGGGCGCGCGGGCGGCCAGCGCCTGGATGCACGGCGGCCGCTGCACCGGGATCGTGCTCGAGGACGGCCGCTCGGTCTGCGCCCGCGCGACGATCCTCGCCACCGGCGGCGCAGCGGCTCTCTGGGCGAGGACGACGAACCCGCCCGGCTCGCTGGGCATCGGGATGTCGATCGCGCACGCCGCCGGGGCGCAGCTCGCAGACCTCGAGTTCCTGCAGTTTCACCCGACGGCCGTCATCGGCGTCGCCGGCCGGGAGGGGTTTCTCGTCACCGAGGCGATCCGCGGCGAGGGCGCCACGCTGCACGGCCCCGACGGCGAGCGCTTCGTCGACGAGCTCGCGCCGCGCGACGAGGTCTCGCGCGCGATCGCCGCGCTGCTCGAGGCGACCGGCGCGACCTCCGTCGGCCTCGACATGCGCGGCGTCGACCCGGCGCTCTTTCCCAATGTCGTCTCCGCGCTGCAGGAGGCCGGGCTGGACCCCACTCGCGAGCCGATCCCGGTCTCCCCCGCGTCGCACTACATGATGGGCGGCGTCGTGACGGACCTGCACGGCCGCAGCAGCGTGCCCGGCCTGTACGCGGTCGGCGAGACCGCCTGCACGGGGCTGCACGGCGCCAACCGCCTCGCGTCCAACTCGCTCAGCGAGTGCTTCGTCTACGGCGCGCGCGCGGCCGCCGCCGCGCTCGACGAACCCCCCGTGGCGATCACCGCGCCCGCGGCCGCACCCCCGGCCGCACCGCTGGAACGCCCACCGCGCGCGACGCAGGAGGCGCTGTGGCGCGACGCCGGCATCGTGCGCACCCGCGCGCGCCTGGAGCGCCTGCTCGACGACCCGCACCCGCTGGCCCGCCTGATCGCGGCCTGCGCGCTGTGCCGGGAGGAGAGCCGCGGCGCGCATCAGCGCACGGATTTCCCTGCCCAGGACCCGGCGCTCGACCACCACCACACGGTGATCGGCGCACACGACCAGCCGAATGCGTCACGCTGGAGCTGACAGGCCGTCAACCCTTAATACGAACTCAACATTCAGATCGTTCTTACCTTCATACGGGCGCGCCAGACTGCCGCGGCCTGTCGGAGCCCAAGGAAAGGAGATCCTGAACCCATGTACCAATTCAGTCGGGCGATCTACCGCGAGCTGTCGCCGCTCATCAGCCCCGCGCCCGGCGTGCGCGACGGCCACTCCGAGGTGCTGCGCGCCTGCGAGTCGACCATCGAGCGCCTCGCCACCGACCGCCACTACTTCGCCAGGCCCGCCCGCACGCTCTTCAACGACATCCGCACGAACTTCCCGATCGGCGTTCAGCCGCGCGTCTGGAACGTCGTCTCCGTCTACATCGGTGCCGCGCAGGAGTGGCTCGCCCGCCAGCCCCAGCACGGCTATGACATCAACGGCAATCCGCTCGAGTGCCGCGCCACGACGCGCCGCGGGACGCCCTGCCAGCGCATGCCGCTCGCCCACAACGGCTACTGCCCGTCGCACCAGCACCTCGCCGAGACCGAGGAGCTCGAGCTCGAGCTCGAGCGCTCGATGGCCGCCTAGCGCGCCACGTCCCTACGGGCTGAGGCCGGCGCGCACCTGCCGGCCGAGGCCCTGTCCTGCCGCCCATCGGGTTAGATGTGGCGATGCTGCTCGGCGTCGACGTCGGCGGGACCTTCACCGACGCGGTGCTTGCGACGGGCGGGCGGCTCGTGACAGCGAAGGCGCCGACCACGCCTGACGACCAGTCCGAGGGCGTGACGGCTGCCGTCGAGGCCGCGCTCGACCGGGCCGGCGTCTCGGCCGGCGACGTAGCCGCGTTCGCGCACGGCATGACCGTCGCCACGAACGCGCTGCTGGAAGGCCGCGGCGCCCGCACCGTGCTCGTCGCGACGGAGGGCTTCACCGACATCGTCGAGCTCGGCCGCCAGGCGCGCGCGGACCTCTACCGGCTGTGCGCAGCGCGGCCGGCGCCGCTCGTGCCGCCCGAGCGCCGCGTGGGAGCGCCCGAGCGCTGCGGCCCCGATGGCGTGCTGCGCCCGCTCGGCGACCCCGGCGGCCTCGTGGACGAGGTCGCGGCGCTCGAGCCCGAGGCGGTCGCCGTCGTCCTGCTGCATGCCTACGCGCAGCCCGATCACGAGCGGGCGATCGGCGAGGCGCTCGCCGCCGCGCTACCGGGTGTCCACGTCTCGCTGTCGCACGACGTCGTCGGCACGTTTCGCGAGTACGAGCGCGCGGCCACGACCGAGATCGACGCGGCGCTCTCGCCGCTGCTCGCCCGCTACCTCGGGCGGCTGCTCGAGCGGGCCGCCGAGGGGGGCCTGCCCGAGCCGCGGATCATGCAGTCCAGCGGCGGACTCGCGGCGGCCGCTCTGGCCGCCCGGCACGCCGCGTACACCGTGCTGTCGGGACCGGCCGGCGGGGCGGCGGCCGCGGCGCTCGTCGCGCAGCGCTCGGGCCGCGAGGACCTCGTCTGCTTCGACATGGGTGGAACGTCGTGTGACGTGTGCGTCGTCGAGGGCGGCGCCGTGCGCGAGACCGCCGGCCGCGAGGTCGGCGGCCGCCCCCTCGCGCTGGCGATGGTCGACATCCACACCGTCGGCGCC
>JAHWJM010000244.1 GCA_019348435.1 Actinomycetota bacterium | reverse complement strand
CAAGATCCGCCGGAACTTCCTGCCGCCGATGATGCTGGCCTTCGACTACCCGGTCCCGTTCAACACGATCGGCCGCCGGAGCGTCTCCAACGTCCCGGCGCAGGCGCTGATCCTCATGAACGACCCGTTCGTGGTCGAGCAGTCCAAGGTGTGGGCCGAGCGCGTGCTGGCCGACCATGCGCTGATGACGCCGCAGGCGCGGGTGGGCCGGATGTACGAAGCCGCCTTCGCGCGGCCGGCGACCGAGGCGGAGGTGGCGGCGGCGCTGGAGTTCCTGGATCACAGCATGGCGACCGCCGCACTGTCGCCGGCCTTCAACTCCTCGCATGGCGACGCCGACCTGCTGCTCGTCGACGCCACCGGCGATCTGGGCAAGGCTTCGATGGCCTGCCGCAGCAACGCCACGAGCGAGGTGCCGCGGCCCTGCGTCGTCGTCGTCAACGACGGGGCGTTGGCGGCACTGAAGGCGAGCTGGGGCTTTGACGACTGGGTGCTGCCGACGGCGCAACCCGCCGAGGTCGAAACGCGCCTGCGGCTCGTCGCCGAGCGCGCGAGCGGCTATCGCCGCGGCCGCGCGGCGAGCATCGGCGAACTCGACATCGACGAGGACACCTACGTCGTCCGGCTGCGCGGGTTGCCGCTGGATCTGACGTTCCGCGAGTTCGAGCTGCTCAAGTACCTCGCCACGAACCCCGGGCGCGTCTTCACGCGCGACCACCTGCTGCAGGAGGTCTGGGGCTATGACTACTACGGCGGTGCGCGCACGGTCGACGTGCACGTGCGCCGCGTGCGTGCGAAGCTCGGCAGCGAGCACGCCGCCCGGATCAAGACGGTCCGCAGCGTCGGCTACCGCTGGGAGGGGGCATGAGCGCGGCAAGCAGCGGCGGGCTCGCCGAGCGTCTCGGCCGCAGCGACTACGCCGGCTTCCGATCGGTCATCAAGGCGGTCGGAACGGGTCCCCGCGGCGGCCGTGCGCTCACCTTCGAGGAGGCGCGCGGCGCGACGGCCGGACTCCTCGGCGGCGACGTCACCCCGGCGCAGGCCGGCGCGTTTCTCGTCGCGATGCGGATCAAGGGCGAGACCGCGGCCGAGCTCGCCGGCATCACGCAGGCGCTGCGAGACGCCGCGCGCACGGCCGCACCCGCCCCGCCGGCCGGAGCGCGGCCGATCGTCGCGTGCGCCGGCGCCTACGACGGCATCACCGAGGCGCCACACCTGTCGCTCGCCGCGGCGGTGCTGGCGGCGGCCGCGGGCGCCCGCGTCGTGGTCCACTGCGGCGCCACGATCGGCCCCAAGCGCGGCACGACGCCCGCCGACGTGCTCGCCGCGCTCGGCGGGCCGCTGCGCCCCGGCCCCGCCGAGTCGCTGGCGATGCTCGAGCGCGCCGACATCGCGCTCGTCCACGCGAGCGCCGCGATTCCCGGCTGGGACGCGCTTGCGGCCGTGCGCGACGAGATCGGGCTGCGCGGACCGCTGCACACCGCCGAGAAGCTCGTAGACCATCTCGGCGCCACGTGCTTCGTCGTCGGCCACACCCACAGCTCCTACCGCGAGCGGATCCTCGGCGCCCTGAGCCTGCTCGGCGCGCGACGGGCGGTCGCGGTGCGGGGAATGGAGGGGGGCGACATCCTGCGCGGCGCGCGACCGTCGGCGGCGGACGCCGCGGGTGCGATCGACATCGTCGCGTCGCCCGGGGACGCGTTGCGCGGCGACGCCGACCCGCAGGTCTGCGCCGAGTTGACCCGCGCGATCGCGACCGGTGCGGAGAACGGCGTTGCCGGCAGGACGGCGCTGCTCAGCGCGGGGCTGCGCCTCTACGCCGCCGGGCGCTCGGCCAGCGTGGCCGCCGGCTCGGTGCTCGCCGCGGCGGCCGTCGCCGACGGTCGCGCGGCGGCCACGCTCGGGGCGCTGCTCGCGCCCTGATGGTCAGCTCGAGCCGCCCCTGACCTAGAAGATCCCGAGGTCGATGTCGATGCCCCAGTCCTTCGTGTTGTCCGGGACGAACGCCATGCCGAGGATGAACAAGAGCATCGCGAGTGCGCAGATGAGCGCCAGTGCGAATTGCCAAGGCTGAACCATGTCTAGACCTACCTCTCGTCGTCTGCGTCGGATCTGCAGCGAGCTACACCTGGTTAATAGACCGCCCGGGCGGTATGCAAACCCAACTGGCTGCACCGCGTCGGGCCCCGGCACGGCGTAGGCTCACGCGATGGCCGTCTCGATCCACGAAGCCCGCGCCGCCGTGCTCGAGCATGCCCACGTGCTCGACGCCGAGGACGTCTTCCTCGACGAGGCGCTCGGCCGCGTGCTCGCGGTCGACGCCAGCGCGCCCAACGACGTTCCGCCGTTCGCGGCGTCGGCGATGGACGGCTTCGCGATCCGCGCCTCGGACACGCGCCAGGGCTCGGCGGACCTCGAGCTCATCGGCGAGGCCAAGGCCGGCAGCGAGGCCGGCGTCAGCGTGCGCAGCGGGACCGCGGTGCGGATCTCGACCGGTGCGCCGGTGCCCGACGGCGCCGACGCGATCGTGCCCCAGGAGATGACGACGAGCGACGGCGGGCGCGTCATCGTCGACGGTCAGGTCGCGATCGGCTACCACGTCCGGCCGCCCGGCGAGGACATTCGCGCCGACGAGCTCGTCGTGCCGGCGGGCTCGCTGCTCGGCCCCGCCGAGCTCGGCGTGCTCGCCTCGATGAACATCCCGCGTCCCAGCGTCGTGCGCCGCCCGCGGGTGGCGATCGCCGGCACCGGCGACGAGCTGACCGATCCGGGCAAGCCGCTCAAGCCGGGCGCGATCCGCGATTCCAACGGCCCCGCGCTGGGCGGCGCGGTGCACCGCGCCGGCGGCGAGCTCGTCGCGCGCGTGCG
The DNA here is from genome assembly GCA_019348435.1 of Actinomycetota bacterium. Classification (GTDB taxonomy): domain Bacteria; phylum Actinomycetota; class Thermoleophilia; order Solirubrobacterales; family Solirubrobacteraceae; genus CADCVQ01. The sequence goes on along the minus strand of JAHWJM010000244.1, from coordinate 1,878 downwards.
GGTCGGCGACGACCTCGAGGCGACGGTGTCGGTGCTGAGCGCCGCGCTGCGCGACGTCGACATGCTGATCACCACCGGCGGCGTGTCGGTCGGGCCGCACGACCACGTCCGGCCCGCGCTCGAGCGCCTCGGCTACGGCGAGGTCTTCGCCGGCGTCAAGCTCAAGCCCGGGCGCCCGACGACGTTCGCGGTCGGCGAGGACGGCACGCTGGTGTTCGCGCTGCCCGGCAACCCGGTGTCGGCGCTGATGGCCTTCCGCCTCTTCGTCGTCCCCGCGATGGACGCGATGCTCGGCCGCAGCGGCGAGCACCACCCGCTCAAGGCGACCGCCGACGAGCCGCTCGAGGGCGCCGTCGGCCGCACGACGGTGATCCGCTGCCGCACCACGCTGCAGGACGACGGCTGGCACGTGCGCCCGACGAAGTCCCAGGAGTCGCACATCCTCACGTCGATGCTCGGCGTCGACGCGCTCGCGCTCGTCCCCGAGGAACGCGGCGGCATCGACGCCGGGGAGCCGGTGGAGATCGAGTTCGTCTAGCGGTCCGGCGCCACGCGGAGCCCGCCGCGGCTGCTCATGGCGCCGGGTCCGGGCGGAGGACGTGGCGCAGTTTGTCGGGGTTGCGCTGCATGTGGATCGTCGTGATCCGGCCATCGTCGACGGTGAATGCGATCACCGACATGTCGTCCTCGTCGCGGTTGACGATGAGCAGCCCCGGCCGGCCGTTGACGTCGGCGAAGCTGATCTCCGAGCCGGGGCCGTACTTGCGCGCCAGGCGCGCGAGCGCGCGGCTCACGCGATCGGCGCCGACGAGCGGCCTGCGCGCGGCTTGGACGCGCCCGCCGCCGTCGGCGCGCATGACGACGTCGCGATCGAGAACCGCGAGCAGCGCCTCGATGTCGCCTTCGGCCGCTGCGACGGCGAACGCCTCGACCGCGCGCTTCTGCTGCTCGCGCGTGCCCGACTGACGCGGGCGCTGCTGCACGACGTGGCGCCGCGCGCGCGACGCGAGCTGGCGCGTCGCCGCGGGGGTGCGGCCGACGACCTCGGCGATCTCGTCGAAGGAGTAGTCGAAGACGTCGTGCAGGATGAACGCCGTCCGCTCGGCCGGCGACAGGCGCTCGAGGACGAACAGCAGCGCATGGCCGACGGTCTCGTCGAGCGTCACGCGGTCGGCCGGGTCGGCGTCGTCGCTCGCGAGCCCGCCGACGACCGGGTCGGGCAGCCATGGCCCGATGTAGCGCTCGCGGCGCATGCGCGCGGAGCCGAGCGCGTCGAGGGCGAGCCGGCCGACGACCTTGACCAGCCACGCCGACAGGTTCTCGATGGAGGCGGCGTCCGCACGCTGCAGCCACGTCCGCAGCGCCCGGCCCAGGCCCTGGTAGGCCGGCCAGCCGTCCCTCACCACGCCGACGGCGGCGTCGACGGCGGCTGCCGACTCGTAGAGCGTGCCGAGGTCGAACGGCGGTGCGGCGCCGCCGTCGCCGATGTCCTTCACGAGGTCGCTCCTGGCGAACAGGGCGACCATTCGACCAGGGCCGGCGCGGAGGAAGGTGACCTCGCCGGGCACCGTGAAGGCCGGCTCCCAGCCGAGCCGGTCGACGTAGAACTCGTGCGCGCTGGCGAGGTCGGGGACACCCAAGGTGACGATGTCGACTCGAAGGTCCATGACGACAGTATCGGACGCCAGACTGGGCGCCGTCTTGAACCAATCGGACACGTATCGGGAGTGGTGACCGCCAGCAGCGTGGCGGTCGACGGTCCCCTGCCTCTGGGCGCAGCGCGTGAGCGCCCAGATCGACCACCGAGTGCTGCCCCGGCGCCGTGGTGGCGGACTTGACCGGTGGCATCATCCCTTCGAGCACGAGCAGGCCACCGGG
>JAHWJM010000243.1 GCA_019348435.1 Actinomycetota bacterium | reverse complement strand
ACGTTCACCATGCCGGACGACGTCACCGCCACCTGCAGCGTCACGAGGGATGGCCAGGTGGTCGATCAGCAGGGCCCGTGCGACGGCCGCTACGACCTCAACCTGGGCGGCAACGACCCTGCAGGCGTGTACACGCTCAAGGTCTTCTTCACCGACAGCGCCGGCAACGTCAGCCTGACGACGTCGGGGACGTACACCCTGCGCGACCTCGCCCTGGCCGGCGGGCTCGCCGCGGGGCTCGGCAACAGCCTGACGCTGTTCCTCAACGTCGAGCCGGACACGCCCGCGGTCGTGCCCGAGGAGCACCTGGAGCGGGTCGAGGCGGCGACGAGCGGCCTGCGGATCGTGCTCGAGGTGACCGAGCGCGCCGTCGTGCAGCACCCCGCGGAGCTGCTGCGCCTCGTCGACGAGCTCGAGGCGCTGCGCGTCTCGCCCCAGCGCCTGACCCAGGCGCTGCGCGCATGGGCCGACGACGACGCCGGGCGGCGCGCGTACGGCGACGAGGTCAGCGGCCTGTACTCCGCCTACCGGCGCCGCCTGGAGCGCCTCGACCGCATGGACGCGCCGCTGTACGAGGCCGGGGCGCTGGACGCCCTGCGTGACGATCTCGCCGCCTGGGGCGGGACCCCCGTCTTCTTCTACGGCTTCGACGACCTGCAGCCACTGCAGCACGACGCCGTCGAGACGCTCTCGGCGACGGGCGCGGAGGTGACGGTGTCGCTGCCCTACGAGCCCGGCCGCATGGCCTTCGCGGGCCGCGCGACCGCGTTCGCCGACCTGTATCGCGAGGGGGTCGAGCACCAGGTCCTGGCCGCGCGTGCCGAGCACTACGCCCCCGTCGCGCGCGTCGCGCTGCACCATCTCGAGCGGCGCATCTTCGAGCTCGAGGAGGGTCAGCTCTTCGACCCCGAGCCGGTTGAGGCGGGGGACGTCATCACGCTGCTGCAGGGCGGCGGCGAGCGCGCGGAGCTCGAGCTCGTCGCGGCCGAGGCCGCGCGGCTCATACGCCAAGAGGGCATCGCGCCCGAGGAGATCGCCGTGGTACTGCGTTCGCCGGACGAGCACGCCGCGCTGCTGGCGGAGATCTTCGGCGCCTTCGGCGTCCCGGTCGCGCTGGACCGCCGCGTCGCACTCGGCCACACGCCGCTGGGCCGCGGGCTCGTCGGGTTGCTGCGCTGCGCGCTGCCCGGCGGCAGCGCCGACGACCTGCTGGCGTACCTGCGCACGCCGGGCCTGCTCCAGCGCCCCGAGCTCGCCGACCGCCTCGAGACGCGGGCGCGCCAGGAGGGGGCGCGCAGCGCCGAGGCGGCCCGCGCGCTGTGGGAGCAGGAGCGCTGGACGCTGGAGGCGATCGACCGTGTGCGCACCGCGCAGACCCGCGGCGGCGGCGCGCTGGCCGAGCGCCTCGCGGCCGAGCTGGACACGCTCTTCGCGGCGCCGCGGCGCCGCGCCGCGCGGGTGCTGCGCGGCGCCGAGCAGCAGGACGTCGCGGTGCTGCGGGCGGGACGGATGGCGCTCGAGCAGATCGTCGCGCTCGCCCGCGCGGACCGTTCGCTCGCCCCGCCGGCCGACGCGCTCGCCGCGCTGCTGCACGACCTCGACGTCTTCGTCGGCACGCATCCCGGACCCGGTCGCGTCACGGTCGCCGAGCCGCTCGCGCTGCGCGCCCGGCGCGTGCGGATCCTCTTCGCCTGTGGGCTGCAGGAGGGCGTCTTCCCGGCCGCCCCACGCACCGAGCCCTTCTTCGGCGACGTCGAGCGCGAGCAGATCGCCGAGGCCTCTGGGCTGCGCCTGCGCCGGCGCGACGATCTCGGCGCCGAGCGCTATTTGTTCTACTCCGCCGTCTCGCGACCCGAGGAGCGCCTGTACCTGTCGTGGCACGAGGCCGGCGACGACGGTGACCTGCGGGTGCGGTCGTTCTTCGTCTCCGACGTCTGCGACCTGTTTTCGCCAAGGCTCGAGGCGAACCGGCGCATCCGCTCACTGGGGGCGGTCGGTTGGCCCGAGGGCGCGGCCCCCACCGAGCGCGAGCGGCTGCGTGGCGAGGCGAGCGACGGGCCGCCGCGGCGCGAGGCGCCGCTGGCGTCGCTGCGCGACGAGCAGCTCGTCGCGGCGCTGCGCGAGCGCTCCGCCTGGTCGGCGTCGGGCATCGAGCTGTGGGCGAGCTGCCCGGTGCGCTGGTTCGTCGAGCGGATGCTCGATCCCGAGGGGCTGGCGCCCGATCCTGAGGCGATGCTGCGCGGCGCGCTGACGCACACGGTGCTCGAGGCGATCATGCGCGGCCTGATCGACGCGACCGGCTCTGGGCGGCTGAACGCGGCCACATTGCCGCAGGCCCGCGCGCTGGCGGCCGCCGCGATCGACGGCTTCGAGGGCACCGACGCGATGACGATGTCGCGTGACCCCAGCCGCCAGCGCGCGATGGAGCACCGTCTGCGTTGCGACGTCCTGCGCTACCTCGAGCATGCCGCCGAGGAGGAGTGCGGGCTGGTCCCGGCCGAGCTCGAGGTGACGTTCGGCGGTCCGGATGACGAGCAGCCTGCGCTGGACCTGCCCGGTGGCGTCCGGCTGCGCGGGCGCATCGACCGGATCGACACCAACGCCGGCGGCCAGGCGCTGGTCTACGACTACAAGGGCCGCGTCGCCGTCGAGTCGGCGCACTGGCGCACGAAGCGCAAGTACCAGGTCGCGCTGTACCTGCTCGCCGCGCGCGACGTCCTCGGGCTCGACCCGGTCGGCGGCCTGTACCAGCCGATCGGCGGCCGCGACGCGCGCGCGCGCGGGCTCGTGCTCGAAGACGCCGAACCGGGGCTGCGGACCGTCCGGACCGACCGCCACCCGCGCGACCGCTTCGACGCGATCGTCGACGGCGTACTCGAGGATGTGCTCGGCGCGGTCGCCGAAGTGCGCGCCGGGGCGCTCGAGCCGCGTCCGGCGAGCTGCACGTACAACGACAAGGGCTGCGCGTACCCCACGATCTGCCGGTGCGAGGCGTGAGCGGCGTGGCGGCTCCTGGAGCGCTGATCGGACCCGGCGGGCGCGCGTTCACAGCGGAGCAGTCCGAGGCGATCCGCCGGCGCGGCGGATCGCTGCTGCTCGAGGCCAACGCCGGCAGCGGAAAGACCTCGGTGCTCGTGGAGCGCTTCGTGCGCTCGGTGCTCGAGGACGGCGTCGCGCCGTCACGGATCCTCGCGATCACCTTCACCGAGCGCGCCGCCGGCGAGCTGCGCGCGCGCGTGCGCCAGCGCTTCGTCGACCTCGGCCGGCGCGATGCCGCGCGCGAGACGGAGGCGGCCTGGGTCTCGACGATCCACGGCTTCTGCACGCGGCTGCTGCGCGCGCACGCGATCACAGCGGGCCTGGATCCCTCGTTCACGGTCCTCGACGAGGCGGCCGCCCGGCCGCTGCACGACCGCGCCTGGGACGAGGCGCTCGCGCGGCTGCTCGACGGGCCGCGGGCCGCCGCTGCGCTCGACCTTGTCGCGGCGTATGACGCCGAGCGCCTGCGCACCGCGATCGTGCAGGCCCACGACGCGCTGCGCAGCGCCGGCCAGCCGCGGCCGCGGCTGCCGCGGCCGCACGGCCTGCCCGACCCGCACGCGCTGCACGCGCCGTTGCAGGCCGCGGTCGCAGCGGCGGCCGCCGAGCTGCACCTTGCGGGCGCCGGCAAGGCTGTCAGCATCGCGCGCGAGCGGCTCGAGCGTTGCGCGGAGCTGCTCGCCGCGACGCCGCCTGGGGAGCTCGCGCCGGAGCTGAGCAAGCTGACGCTCACGCAGAACGCCAACGCGCTGAAGACGCCCGCCTGCGACGCCTACCGCACCGCCCACGAGGCGTATGCCTGCGCCTGCCGCGACGCGCGGGCGGCCGACGCTGTCGCGCTCCTCGACGACCTGCTGGGGGACTATGCCGATGCCTACGCCGAGGCCAAGCGCGACCGTGCCGCGCTGGACTTCGACGACCTCGAGCTGCACGCGCGCGACCTGCTCGAGCAGGAACCGGCGCTGCGCCGCTCCTACGCCGAGCGCTTCGAGCGCGTCATGGTCGACGAGCTGCAGGACTCCAACCCGCTGCAGCTGGCGCTGTTTCGCGCGCTCGACCGCGACGACCTGTTCCTCGTCGGCGACGAGCAGCAGTCGATCTACGGCTTCCGCCACGCCGACGTGGACGTCTTTTGCAAGCTGCGCGCCCAGTTCGCCGCCGATGGCCGCGTCGCGACGCTCGCGACGAACTTCCGCTCGCACGGGGCGATCCTCGACACGATCAACGCGGCCTTCGCGTCGCGGCTGGGCACCGGGTTCGTCGCGCTGCGCGAAGGCCGCGAGACGCAACCCTCGAGCGAACCGCTCGTCGAGCTGCTGATCACCGGCCACGCGGGGTGGGACGACGTCGACCTCGGCGAGCTGCGTCCCGGGACCAAGCCGTGGCGCCAGGCCGAGGCACGCCTGCTCGCGCAGCGCGTGCGGCAGGTTGTTGCGGTAGGCCGCTGCCCACCAGCGGGCCCGCCAGCTCGCCGCGGCGGCGACCGGCAACCTCGAGCGGCCGCACACCGAGCTCCCCGTGCTGCTGACCAAGGCGCGCGAGGCGGGGGACGCCTTCGGGCACGTCAAGGCCACGCTCGTGCTGGGCATCGTGGAGCACCTGCGCTGCGACGTCGCCGCCGCCGTCGACCGGCTCCGCGAGGCCCGCGAGCAGGCCGACCGGCACCGGCGGGCCATGATGCTGCGCCTCGCCGGCACGTGGCTCGTTCCCGCC
>JAHWJM010000242.1 GCA_019348435.1 Actinomycetota bacterium | reverse complement strand
GAACCACGAAACCCGCCAAGACCATCACCGGGCTCGACCTTCAGGTGCCGCTTTTCATCGAGCAGGGCGAACGCGTCCGCATCGATACGCGCACCGGCGAGTACGCCGAGCGCGTCAAGAAGTAGAGCCGGGTCGTGAACGCGCGCGCGGCGGAGCAAGCTCTGGGAACGGAGCGAGCACATCTTTCGCCGCAGCGCGTACAGCGCTTGCGCCTGCGCGCGGATCTGCTGCGTGAAATCCGCGCCTTTTTCGATCGGCAGGAGTTCCTAGAGGTCGAGACGCCGCTGGTCGTCCCGAGCCTGCCGCAAAGGGTCGCCCGCGTCCGCAGGTACGCCGTCGACGCGTGCCACGCCCACGGCTGGGCCGGCGACTGCGACACCGTCGCGCTGCTCGTCTCCGAGGTCGCCACCAATGCGCTCGTCCACGGCACCGGCGACGTCCGGCTCGTGTCCACCGCGCCGGCCCGAGGCTGCGGATCGACATCGCCGACGCCAGCCCCGCGCCTGCGGTCTGCCGCCGGGCGGTCGACCTGCTGCCGAGCCTGGAGCGGCTCGTGACGCAGGCGACCGAGCTCGCGGACCTCGCGGCCACGGTCGTGCTCGCGCAGCACGTTGTCGCCGAACTTGGCATCCGCCGCTGCCGGGGGCGTGGCCATGACCGCGGCCATCGCAATGCTCGCCGCACACGCACGCAGCTTGAGTCGGTATCCCACCGCCGTTCCTCCGTTTCCACAGGCTTCCGAGGTGAGCTGACGGGCTCGCGCTGGAAATGCGCTACACCGGATTCACCGGCGACTCGCCCCGTGCGCCGCAAGCGGCGCGATTGGTTCCCCCAGCCGCCGTCGCACTGGCGCGACCGCGGTTCAGCCTTGATGTCGATTACCTGGACACGGCCTCTGACCGGAAGTTTCGGCGCTCGCCGCTCTTGCCCTGCCGCGACTCGCGCGGTGGCGCGGCGGCTACCGTGGCGATTCGTGCTTCGTCCGACCTTGCTCCACGGGCGCCGGCTGGCGCTCGCCCTTGTGGCGGCCGCGCTCGTGCTGGCGGGCTCCGGTTTGGCCGCCGCCATGCTGCTCGCGCCGTCGGGCGCGGGCGCGGGCGCCGCCCCGGGAGCGTACGTGGCGCTTGGCGACTCGTACTCGTCGGGGGTGGGTGCCGGTAGCTACGTCGCGGGATCCGGCGCGTGCGTTCGCAGCCGGCGCGCCTACGCCTACCGCCTGCGGCGCGCCGTCACGTCGTTTCGCGCCTGCGGCGGAGCGCGCACCGCGGACGTGCTCACGCGCCAGCTCGACCGGTTCCCGGGCGCTACGCGGCTCGTGACGATCACGATCGGCGGCAACGATGCCGGTTTCTCCGAGGTGCTCGAGATCTGCCTGCTCGCCTCGGCCGCTGCGTGCAGCGCGCGCATCACGGAGGCGGAGCGATTCGTCCGGCTCGAGCTGACCCGCCGGCTGCGGCGGGTGTACGCGGCGATCCGTCACCGCGCGCCGAAGGCAACGGTCGTCGTCGCCGGCTATCCGCGGCTCTTCGCGCGCCGGCCGTGGTGCGGCCGTGCCGGCACGATCGAGAAGCGCGAGCAACGGCGCCTCAACGAGGGGGCCAACCTGCTCGTGCGAACGATCGCCGCCGAGGTCGGGCGGCACCGCGGGTTTCGCTTCGCCGACGTGCGCGAGGCGTTCAACGGCGGTGGGATCTGCTCGTCGTCGCCGCGCATCCACGGCCTGACAAGCCCGCGCTTCGCCTCGTTTCACCCGACCGCGCGAGGCCAGGAGACGTACGCCCGGGTGATCAGGCGGCGCCTGTAGCGGGCCCGCTCTTCGCCTTGGCCCACTCCTTCTTGTGGACGCGCTTGGCCGCCTGGTAGTCGGCCAGCGCCTGCGGCGAGTCGACGTCGCCGAGCGTCGGATGCCACGGCACGAGCTCCCGCGCGGCCTCGATCCCGAAGCGCTTGGCGAGCACGCCGCCGAGCGCCTTGATCTTCATCTCGCCGAAGCCCGGCAGAGCCCGGAGGTTCGCGCGCAGCTCGTGGGCGTCCTTCGCGTCGGTCCAGACCCGGGAGGCGTCGCCGCCGTAGGCATCGCGGATGTGGACCGCGAGGTCGTGCACCCGCTGGGCCATCGCGCCGGGGAAGCGGTGAATCGCCGGGCGCTCGCGGAAGACCGCCTCCAGGTCGGCTGCGGCAAGGGTCTCGGCGTCGAGCGAGCCGATGCGCTCCCGGAGGGCGAGCGGGCCAGAGAAGGCCTTCTGCACCGTGACCTGCTGGTCGAGCACGAAGCCGACGAGCAGCGCCATCGGGTCGGTCGCAATGAGCGCGTTGGCTTCGTCGGAGGCGGTGAAGTGCAGCTGGTCGGGCACCGGAGCGACGATCGTACGTGAACGCTCAGCCGCCGCAGCCGAGCAGCTTCTTGAGCCCCGTGCAGCTCGCCGGCGGCGGCGACGACGGGGGCGGCGCCTCGGTCGCGGTCGGCGGCGTCGTCGTCGTCGAAGGCTCCGGGTTCGGAGCCGCCTCGGGCTGTGGCTTCTTCGGCTCCGGACGGGCGGGCCTGCGCGGCGAGGAGCGTCGCGGCTCCTTGCGTTTGGTCTGCGCCCTCTCCGCCTTCTTGCGCGCCTCGGCGCGCTCGCGCTTCCTGCGCGCCTCGGCGCGCGCGCGCTTCTTGCGCTTCTTCTCCTGCTCCTCGCGCCGTTCGTCGGCCAGCAGCACGCGACGTGCGTCCACCCCGTAGGCATCGTCGTACTCCGCCACGAGCGACTCGTCCACGGCGCAGTTCAGACAGAAGCCGTCGCGCTCCCAGCCCCGCGCGCGGGCCATGACCTGGCTGGCGTACTCGATGCCGAACAGGTCGTGTCCGTAGTAGGCGTAGGCGGCCGACCACGACCCGCCGTCGAGGGACTCGCTCGCGCCCGAGTCGCGCAGCAGTGCGCCTGCGGCCATGATCGCGTCGAAGTCGTCGTAGATCGACGGGTGCTTGCGCGTCCGGTGCGGGTAGCGGCGCGGGCGGTCGCCGCGGCGATAGGAGTGGCGGTAGAGCTCCCAGGTGCTCGGCGGGCCGTTCGTCACGTTGAACTGCATCGGCCCCGCGCAGCAGCCGAACGCGTTGAGCCCGTGGTAGGTGCTCGGGGCAGTGGAGAACGCCGTCTCCTGGCGATGGATCGAGGCGAGCAGCCGCCAGGACACGGCGAACGTGCGCGCGGCCTCCCGGTACAGCGGCATGAACCCCGATCGGGCTGATGCCGGCACATGCTTGGAGGTGGTCCTGCGGTAGTAGGCCGGCCCGCCACGACGTGGCTTCGGGCGTTGCGCGACGAGTTGGCCGACGGCGAACCGGCTCGGCGCCTCGCCGGCGCGGCTGCCTCCCTCAGCGGCCGTGCCCGCGCCGTCCGACGGGAGCAGCGCCAGGGCTGCAGCGGTGCCGCCTGCCAGGAGAAGGACGAGCGCGAAGGCCACGGCCTGCCCGAGACGTTCTCGGCGGTGTTTGGCGAGCGCGCGCGCCACCGTCTGCGCGAGCCGTCCTCTGGGGTGGTTGGCGAGCGCGGCCGCCACCCGCCGACGGAGGCGTCCTCTGCGGTGCTTCGCGAGCGCGGCCGCGGCGGCCTGCCCGAGACGTTCTCTGCTGCGCTCGACGAACCTGGCCGGCAATCGCATCTGCGGAAGCGTGCCAGAACAGGTCATCGCGGCGCGGCGATGGCGTCGTGCACGCTGCGCGGATCGTTGCTTCGCCGCACGAAACGGTGGCCCATCTGGGGATGCGGGTTCTGGTAGTACTTGCTCTATGCCACGGAAGCCGAGAGTGCGTTAGCCGTGGATCTCGCGAGAACGGGCGGCCGGTCGAAACCCGGACTCGGCTCCGTGACCTGCCTGACGCGAGGTGCTCGTAGGTACCGGCGGGGAGGGTGGCTCCAGGGACGCCGAGAAGAACCGTGGCCGGCGTACGCCTGAGCGGAGTCGTCAAGACCTATCCCGACGGGACCACCGCCGTCGACGGGCTTGATCTCGATGTTGCCGACGGTGAGTTCATGGTCCTCGTCGGGCCGTCTGGCTGCGGCAAGACAACAGCCCTGCGAATGGTGGCCGGCCTGGAGACGATCACCGCGGGGCGCATCACGATCGGCGACCGCACGGTCAATCACGTCCCGTCGCGCGACCGCGACATCGCGATGGTGTTTCAGAGCTATGCGCTCTATCCGCACCTGTCGGTCTACGACAACATCGCGTTCGGCCTCAAGCTGAAGAAGATCCCGAAGGCGCAGATCGACGAGCGCGTCCGCGAGGCCGCGAAGATCCTCGACCTCGACGCGTTTCTCGAGCGCAAGCCGCGCGCGCTCTCGGGCGGTCAGCGCCAGCGCGTGGCGATGGGCCGCGCGATCGTCCGCCAGCCGGCCGCGTTCCTGATGGACGAGCCGCTGTCGAACCTCGACGCAAAGCTCCGCGTCCAGATGCGCGCGGAGATCGCAAGGCTTCAGCAGTCCCTCGCGACGACGACGCTCTACGTCACGCACGACCAGGTCGAGGCCATGACGATGGGGCACCGCGTCGCCGTCATGCGCAAGGGCGAGTTGCAGCAGGTCGACGCGCCGCAGGTGCTCTACGACCACCCCGACAACCTCTTCGTGGCCGGCTTCATCGGCAGCCCCGCGATGAACCTGCTCGAAGGCACGCTCGAACGCGATGGCGACAGCTTGATCGCGGTCGCGGGCGGGCAGCGCCTCGCGGTGGATCGAGAGCTCGTGCGCGCTCGCAGCGCGCTCGCCGGGT
>JAHWJM010000241.1 GCA_019348435.1 Actinomycetota bacterium | reverse complement strand
TGGAGCGACCTCGTCGGCGCCGCCGACCCGCGTCCGATAGCTCTCGATCACGAGCGTGTACGCGAGATCGGAGCTGACAACGGTAGAGACGTTCGCGAAACCCACGGCTTCGCCGTCGCGGTAGTTGGCCGCGGCCCCGTCCAGCCTTGCTGAGACCTGGCTCCAGCCGCGCACGGGAGGACCGAACGGATTGGCGAGCGTCACGTCATCGCGACGGGAGTACAGACGCTTGTAGACCTCCGGGTCGCCATTCGTGATCGCGACTCCGGCCCGGTGGTACTCCTCGAGCGGTAAGTCGTGATGCACTCCCATGGCAAGCCTCCGTCTCGTCGCGGGCGAGTCTGCCCGCAGCGCGACCCGCTCGGCGATCGGTTCCGGTCGCAAACGCGCGACTGGAAAGTGATTTCGCGCGGGAGCGGCGGAGCGACGCCGGGCGCACGACCCTTTCGCCTGCGCGCAGCAGCCGCATCGAGCCGGGGCCAATAGCCCAAGCCGGTCCATCAGCGCGACGCGGCCAACGCGCGTCGCAGAGCCGACGTGGAACGAGACGAGCGGGTGGCCCTATGGCCAGGCATCGCCGCTATGCACGTCTATCGCGTCGTGCGGGGGCTGACGGCGGCTGGGGCTACGGCGCCAGCTGCTGTTCGTCGGGGCAGGCGCGCGCGCAGCTGCCAGCCGCCGTCTGTGAGCGGGCCGGCTTGCAGCGTGCCGCCGCAGGCTGCGACGCGGTCGCGCAGGCCCTGCAGGCCGGTGCCGGTGCCGGTGCCGGCCAGTGCACGCTCGTTGTCGGCTGGATCGTTCGTGACCTCCACCAGCAGTGCCTGCCGGTCGCCGCGCACGAGGACGCGGACGGCGGAGCCGGTGGCATAGCGCAGCGCGTTCGTCAGACCCTCCTGGACTACGCGGTAGGCGGTCTGCCCGACCTCGACGGGCAGCCCGGCACGCTCGCCCTGCAGGTTCAGCGCGACGTCCAGGCCGCTGCCAGAGGCGCGCGCCACGAGCTCCTCGATCAGCGCGAGATCGGGCGCGGGCCCGATAGCCCGCTCGTCGCCGAGCAAGGCGACGAGTCGTCCCATGTCCTGCTCGGCTTGCAGCGCGGCGCCGGCGATCGCCTTGAAGGTCTCCGCGGTCAGCTGCGGATCGTGCGCGAGGCGCTGCCCGGCGCCGGCCTGCACGACCATGATGCTGATCGCGTGCGCGACGATGTCGTGCAGCTCGGAGGCGATCCGCGCGCGTTCGTAGCGGACCGAGAGCGCGGCGTGCGCCTCGCGCTCCTCCTCAAGCTCCCTCGCGCGTGCTGTCAGCTCGGCGGCGATCAGCTCGCGCTCGCGCAGCGCCCGCGCCGCGCCCCACGCGGCGATCGGGATGAAGACCGAAGCGACCCTGCTCTCGTCTGCCGCCGTCATCGCGGCGACCGAGGCGCAGACGAGAGCGGCCGGGCCTGCGAGCCCGCGCCAGTGGGGGTCCCAGCGCCCTGCGCAGAACGCGTGGGCGGCGAGCAGCAGGTAGGTGGTGAACGCGTGGTCGCCGGGCAGCCGCGCCTGCGCTGCGCTCAGCAGCAAGATCACCACCGCCGCCAGCCACGTCGCGCGGGGATAGCGGCGCGAGGCGCCGAGTGCCGCGCCGAGCGCGGCCGCTGTCGCGACGTCGCGGGCGCCGCCGGCCCAGATCGCCGTGATGGCGGCGCCGGCGACGGCGCCGCCAACGGCGAGCAGCAGATCTGAGCGGCGCGGCGGCACGTCAGACCGTCGCGAGGATCGGCAGCGAGACCACCGCCTCTGCGCGGCCGCCATGCGTCGTGGCCTGCAGCGTGCCGCTGTGCAGCCGCGCGCGCTCGCGCGCGCGTTCGATCGCCGCCTCACCGCGTCGCCGCGCGGGGCCGGTGACCGTCAGCTCGATCTCGTCCTCGCCGAATCTCACCCGCACCTTGACGTCGGCGGCGTCCTCGAGCGCGTCGAGCAGGTGCTCGACGACGCGGTACGCCGACAGCTCGACTGCCGCGGGCAGCGCCCGCGGCCTGCCCTCGACGTTCAACCGCGCGCGTGCGCCCTTGGCGCGCATGAGCAACGCCTCGAGATGGGTGAGCGTCGGCTGCGGCGCCATCGGCGCATCCGCTTCGTCGCTGCGCAGCACGCCGACCAGCGCGCGCATCTGCTCGAGCGTCTGGCGGCTCTCGCGCTCGATCTGCGCGAGCGTCTGCGTCGCGATCTGCGCATCGCCGTCGAAGGCCCCGCGGGCCCCGCCGTCGGCCAGCCGCGCGAGCTCGGCGAGGCGCCGCTGCAACAGCTCGTCGAGCTCTGCCGACAGGCGCGCTCGGTCGTCGGCGACCTCGAGACGGGCGCGCTCGTCGCGGGCCTGGCGCAACTCGCTCGTGCGCACCTCGAGCTCGCCAACCAACTGTCCACGCGAGCGCACGAGGCGCCCTGCCAGCCAGACCGCAACCATGACCGGCGCGACGTACGCCAACGCGTCGAGGCGCGCTCCCTCCGGTCCGTCGGTGAGCGACACCGTCAGCCCGATGCCCAGAGCGAGCACGAGACCAACCATCGAGCGCTGTCTGTCCAGCCGCGCTCCTGCAGCGAAGACGAGCACGAAAGCCAACGGCAGGACCAGGCCGCAGCGCACGAGGTCTCCGAACAGCGCCGCGTGCACCAGCACGACCGCGCCGGTGCCCGCCAGGGCACCGAGTGGTGCCGCCCGGCGCCACAGCAACGGCACAGCGACGGCCACGAACATAGCCGTAGCGAGGACGCTCGGCTGCCGCGCACCGGCGGGCTGGGTCATCATGCTCAACAGCCCGAGCATGCCCGCGGCTGCGGCGATCACCACGTCCAGCCTCCCGACCCGGTCCAGGGTGGGCTTCATCGCGTCGATCATCGCGTGCGGGTCTCCTTTCGTAAAGCTCGGCCACCGAAGTGGCGGGCAGATCGAGCCGAGCATGCGTCGCGCCGTGCGATCTGTCCTCCGCCTGACGGATGAATCGCAGCGCCGGCCTCTCATCCGCACGGGTGACGGCGGCGGTGACGGCAGCGGCGATGATGTCCGCGTTCACATGGACGCCTCGTTCGTCACGATCCTGTTCACCGACCTCGTCGGCTCGACGCGGCGGTTTGAGCGTCACGGCGACGATGCCGCGGATGCGGTGCGCCGCAAGCACTTCAGGACGCTGCGGCGAGCCGTCGCCGATCACCAGGGTCGGGAGGTGCGATCGACCGGCGACGGCCTGATGGTGGCCTTCTCCAGCGCCGTCGCCGCCGTACGCTGCGCCGTGGACATGCAGCGCGCGACGACGGCGTCCACCGGTCGACTGGAGTTGCGCGTAGGCCTCGACGCGGGTGAGCCGCTGCCCGACGGGGAGGATCTCTACGGCACACCGGTGATCGTCGCCGGCCGACTGTGCAGCGCCGCTGCGGCCGGCGAGATCCTCGCCTCCGACGTCGTCTGCCGGATCGCCGGCCCTCGCGTCGCGCAGCTGATGGAGCCGCTGGGCGCACTGCGCCTGCAGGGCGTGTCTGACCGCGTCAGCGCCGCGCGGGTGCGCTGGCAGGAAGCCGACGAGCCGGCGCCACCGTCCGAGGCGGAGGCCGCCCTCCAACACATCCGCGTCGTCCTCGTCGACGACGAGCGCCTGCTGCGCACCGGCTTTCGCGTGATCCTCGAACATGAGCCCGACATCGAGGTCGTCGGCGAGGCGGCGGACGGGCGCGCCGCGATCGACGTCGTCATGCGCCGGCGCCCCGACGTCGTCCTGATGGACATCCGCATGCCCGAGCTGGACGGCCTCAAGGCAGCAGAGCGGATCCTCTCCGAACCCGACGTCGACACCGCCGTGCTCATGCTCACGACATTCGACCGCGACGAGTACGTCTACGAGGCGCTGCGGATCGGGGTCAGCGGCTTCCTGCTCAAGACATCGCCGCCCGAGCAGTTGCTGCACGCACTGCGGACGGTCGCGCAAGGCAACGCGCTCATCGACCCGAAGGTGACCCGCCGGCTCATCGAGGCGTTCGGCCGCACGCTGGCGACCGGCGACGCCCCCCCGGAGCTCGACGAGCTCAGCCCGCGCGAGCGGGAGGTCCTGGAGCTGCTCGCCCGGGGTCTGTCGAACGCGGAGATCGCCAAACGGCTCTACCTCAGCCAGGCGACCGTGAAGACGCACGTCGCGCGTGTGCTGATGAAGCTCCGGATCCGCGACCGCGTGCAGGCGGTCGTGTTCGCGTACGAGACGGGGGTGGCGAGCACGATCGATCCGCTCGCCGGCTCCTACTACGTGGAGGCCCTTACGGACGAGATGGAAGCCGCCGCGGAGGAGATCTTCGCCGAGGTCGACTCGCTGGGCGGCGTGGTGCCGGGGATCGAGCGCGGCTACTTCCAGCGCGAGATCGCGCGGTCCGCCATGCGCCAGCAGCGCGAGATCGAGAGCGCCGACCGGATCATCGTGGGCGTGAACGAGTTCACCGTCGAGGGCGAGGAGCTTCCCAACGGATTCCAGTTCGCCCGCGAGAAGGCCCGCGCCCTCGCCGCCTGGCCGGCCGCCCTGGCCGACGGCAGCACGCACGAGGTCCCGCAGCCTCCACCGGCCGAGTGGCCGGAGGTCGGTGAGCTTCGCCCCCGGGCGTCGCGCGAGGAGCGGCGGGAGGCGCAGTCGGACCTCGACCTGCCGCCGTACCCGACCACCACCACCGGATCGCTGCCGCAGACTGCCGAGGTCCGCCAGCTCCGCGTGAAGCTGGGCAATGGGGAGCTGGACCGGGCCGC
>JAHWJM010000240.1 GCA_019348435.1 Actinomycetota bacterium | reverse complement strand
AGCAGCACGAGGAGGAAGATCAGCACCGACACCGCCGAACCCAGACCGAGGTTCAGGCGCGAGATGAGCTGGTTGTAGCCGAGGATCGAGACCGACTCCGTGTCCTGCGACCCTCGCGTCATGATGAAGATCGAGTCGAACACGCGGAAGGCGTCGAGCGTGCGGAACAGCAGCGCGACGAGCAGCGCCGGCTTGAGCAGCGGCAGCGTGATCTTGACGAAGCGCTGCCATGCGTTCGCGCCGTCGACTCTGGCCGCCTCGTAGAGCCCTTCGTCGATCGTCGCGAGACCGGCGAGCAGCAGCAACGCCATGAACGGCGTGGTCTTCCAGACCTCGGTGAGGATGATCACGGTGAAGGCGTCCCAGCGGTTGCCGAACCAGGCCTTGTCCTCCGGGATGAACGGCAGGTTGTTGACGAAGCCGCTGCTGGGATCGAAGGCGAAGAACCACGCGAAGGCCGCGACCACCGTGACGATGCCGTACGGGATCAGGACCGAGGTCCGGATCAGCCCGCGCCCGAACAGCGCGCGGTGCATGACGAGCGCAAGCGCCATGCCGAGGATGAGCTCGATCGCCACCGAGATGACGGTCACGAACGTCGTGTTGAACAGGTCCTGCCACCACAGCGGCGAGCTGAGGACCGCCGCGTAGTTGTCCAGCCCGACGAAGCCGCGCTCCTCAGGGAAGCGCAGGTCGACTGTCTGCACCGACAGGACGATCGCGTAGAGGATCGGATAGACGGTCACCAGCAGCATGGCGATGACCGCCGGTGCGCAGAGCATCAGGGCGAGCTTGCGCTCGGCCTTCGTGCGGTCGGTCGTCTGCGTCGGGCCGCCACGCTTGCGCTGCCCCTTGCGCCCGGCCGTCTGCCCGACCTGCGGGGGTGCAGCGGTGCTCACAGCAGGCCCTCGCGCTTGATGGCCTTCTCGACGTTGTCGCGCAGCCCCTCGTAGGTGGATTCGGGGTTCTGCGCGTCGATCTTCGTCGTCGGGTGCAGCGCGCGCTGGATCGCCAGCGAGAGGTCCTGGTAGGCGGGCGACTGGGAGGGACGCGGCCCGGCGTTCTGGATCGACTCGCGGATCAGCTCGGCGAAGCCCGGATAGACCTTCTCGATCTCCGGCCGGTCGTAGAGGTCGCTGCGCACCGGCGGCAGACCACCGAGCTCGGCGATCTCGAGCTGGTTCTCCGGCTTGACGAGGCACTCGATCGCGGCGAACGCCTCCTCCTTGTGCTCAGAGAACGACGAGACGCCGATGTTGATGCCGCCGATCGGCGGCGCGCTGGGCTTGTCTCGGTCGACGGCCGGATAGCGCGCGGCCTCCATCTGCCTGAAGACGTCGGGCGCGTTCTCCTTCGCCGAGGGATAGACGAACGGGTAGTTGATCTGGAACGTCGAGTTGCCCGCCTCGAACCCGAGGCGCGCGCTGTCCTCGTTGGACGTCGTGATGCCCGGTGGGGCGACCGGCGAGTTCGACAGCCGGCCCATGATCCCGAGCGCCTGCTCCGTCGGCGTCTCCTCGAGCAGGATCTCCTTCGGTCCGGAGAGGATCGACGTGCCCGCCGACTCGATCAGCGCGTTCGCCCATACCACGAGGCCCTCGTAGCGGTTGCCCTGGATCTGGATGCGGCCGGTGTCCGGACCGAGCCGCTCGCCGATGTCGATCATCTCGTCCCACGTCTCCGGGGCCCGCGGCACGCGATCCTTGCGGTACCACAGCAGCTGCGTGTTGGACCAGATCGGAACCACGACCAGCTCATCCTCGAAGCGTGCGGTGTCGAGCACCGGCTCGAACACGTTCTCCGTCACCGCCTGCTCGGTGTCCGCCGGGATCGGCGCGAGCCAGCCGGCGTTGGCGAACTCGCCGGTCCAGACGACGTCGAGGCCGAGCAGGTCCAGCGACGTGTCCTCGGCGCCGAGGCGGCGGACGAGCTGCTCGCGCTGCGCGTCGGCCTGCGAGGGCAGGTACTCGAAGTTGATCGTGTACGCGCCGTTGGACTGCTCAGAGCAGCGCTTGGCGACCTTCTGCGGCCCGCCGCTCGGCTCGTTGAAGATGAACCAGTTGAGGGTGGCCGCACCGCCCGCCGATTCGTCGTCGTCGCCGCACGCGACGAGGCCGAACGCCAAGGCGACGAGTGCGATCCCGATGGCCATCCCCCTCCGCATGGCGCGCTGCGTACCCACACCTGCTCGTGGTGAATCTCAAGAATCAGCGCAGCCGGGCGCGCTCCCGCTCAGCGCAGCGCGACGGTCCGCCCGTCGAGGAAGAAGTCAGCCGACTCGACGAGCTCGTCGATCAGCGACTGCGGAACCTCGGCGTCGGTGGTGAGGATCATCACGGCATGCTCCTCGTCGCCGTCGGCCGGGGAATGGCCGACCGCGGCCGAGCCGATGTTCAAGCCGCGCTCGCCGAAGAACGTGCCGACCCGGCCGATGACCCCGGGCCGGTCGCGGTAACGAAAGAGCGTCAGGTAGGGCTCGATCTGGAGGTTGAAGCGCTGCCCCCACGCCTGCAGCAGGTGCGGCCGGTTGCGGTTGCCGATCGTCGTGCCGGCAACCGTGTTCGTGCCGGAGCCGCAGACGACGCTGACGCGCACGAGGTCGGTGAAGTCGTGCGCTGTCGTGCTCGACGTCTCGCTGACGCGAATCCCGCGCTCGTCGGCGATCGCGTGCGCGTTGACCTCGTTGATCGGCTCCTCGGTCCTGCCCTGGAGCACCCCGAGCAGGACGGCGGTGACGAGCGGGCGCGTGTCGCGCTCGGCGATGCGCCCGAGGCACTCGACCTCGATCGCGTCGATCGAGCCGCACAGCGCAAGCTGCGTGGCGAGCCGGCCGAGATGGCGGCAGAGCGGCAGGAACGGGCCGAGCTCCTCCATGTCCTCGGGCTTGATCGTCGCCGCGTTGACCGCCGTCGTCACGCTGCCGCCCAGCAGAGCGGCGACGATCTGCTCGACCGCCTGATAGCCGGCGCGGTCGGTCGCCTCGGTCGTCGAGGCGCCGAGGTGCGGCGTGACGATGACGTTCGGGTAGCCGAACAGCGGGTGGTCGGTCATCGGCTCGCTGCGGAAGACGTCGAGCGCCGCGCCCGCCACCTTGCCGCCGTCGAGCGCCGCCTTGAGGTCGTCGTCGACGATCAGCGAGCCGCGCGCGACGTTGAGGATCCGCACGCCGTCGCGCATCTTCGAGAAGGCCGCCGCGTCGAGCCAGCCGTTCGTCTCGGGCGTGTTGGGCAGGTGCACGGTGACGAAGTCCGCCTGCGCGTAGAGCGCGTCCGACGTGTCGCACTTCACCACGCCGGCGTTCTCGTAGAGCTCGCTTGCGACGTACGGGTCGTAGGCGACGACGTTCATCCCGAAGGCCCGGGCGCGCGCCGCGACGAGCTGGCCGATGCGCCCGAAGCCGAGCACGCCGAGCGTCTTGTCCATGAGCTCGGTGCCGGTGAAGTTCTTGCGCTCCCAGCGTCCCGCGATGAGTGCGCCGTGGGCCTGTGGGATGTTGCGCGCGAGGGCCAGCAGCAGCGCCATCGTGTGCTCGGCGGCGGTCACGATGTTCGAGCGCGGTGCGTTGGCGACGATGATGCCGCGCTTCGTCGCGGCCGCGACGTCGATGTTGTCGATCCCGACGCCGGCGCGGGCGATCACGCGCAGCTTCTCGGCGCGCGCGATCAGCGGGGCGTCGACCTGCGTCGCCGAGCGCACGAGGAGCCCGCTGTAGTCACCGATGCGCTCCTCGAGCTCGCGACGGCTCCAGTCGCTGCCGAGCTCGATCTCGAGGCCGGCGACCTTCAGCAGCTCGAGGCCGCTCTCCCCCACGGCCTCGGCGACGAGCACGCGCTCGCTCATCGCGAGCTCCGGCGTTGCGGCGCAGCGTCGGCGATCCTCGAGCAACGGTGCGCGGTCATGCCGCTGGCTGGCTGCGCTCGACGACCCAGTCGATGCAGGCCGTCAGCGCGCGCACGTCGGCGGGCTCGATCGCCGGGAACATCCCGACGCGCAGCTGGTTGCGACCGAGCTTGCGGTAGGGCTCGACGTCGACGATGCCGTTGACGCGCAGCGTTGCGGCGACGCCCGCGGCATCGACCGTCTCGGCGAAGTCGATCGTGCCGACGACGAGCGAGCGCTTGGCGGGGTCGGCGACGAACGTCGTCGCGTAGGAGGAGCCCTCGGCCCAGCCGTAGAGCGCATCGGAGGACTGCGTCGTGCGCGCCACGCACCAGTCCAGCCCGCCGTTGCCGAGCATCCAGTCGAGCTGGTCGGCGAGCAGGACGAGCGTCGCGAGCGCCGGCGTGTTGAGCGTCTGGTCCAGGCGCGAGTTGTCCAGCGCGGTCTGCAGGCGCAGGAACTCCGGGATCCACCGTCCGGTCGCGTCGATCTGCGCGATGCGCTCGATCGCCGCCGGGCTGAGCAGCGCGAGCCACAGCCCGCCGTCGGACCCGAAGCTCTTCTGCGGCGCGAAGTAGTACGCGTCGGCCTGCGCGGCGTCAAGCGGCAGCCCGCCGGCGCCGGAGGTGGCGTCGACGAGCACGAGCGGGTCGTCGCCTCCGCGAGGTCGGATCACCGGAACCATGACGCCGGTCGAGGTCTCGTTGTGCGCCCAGGCGACGGCATCGGCGGCGCCATCGGAGATCGGCTGCGGCGCGTCGCCGGGCTCGGCCTGCAGGACGATCGGGTCCCCGAGGAACGGAGCGCTGCGCGTGACGTCGGCGAACTTGCGGCTGAACTCGCCGTAGGTCAGGTGCAGCGAGCGCTCGCGCACGAGCGACAGC
>JAHWJM010000023.1 GCA_019348435.1 Actinomycetota bacterium | reverse complement strand
CGCTGCGTTGTCCCGACTTTCCGGGCTCTACGCCTCGCTCCTATGTCAAGCAGCAGTCGAGAGTCGTTCGTGCAGGGTCGCCTCTGTGTCGGCCAACAGCGCTCGGTAGACGACATCGGACAACCGACGCTTGAGCGCACGGAGCGCGGCCCGCGGGGTGTCGTGGTGCTCGGTGCGTCGGCGTTCCAGGAAAGCCCGGGCGTCGGGGTGGTGGCGTGCCTGCGTCAGCGCGATCGTGTGTATCGCCCGGTTGAGCTGCCTGTTGCCGACGCGCGAGAGGCCGGTCATGCCTCCCTCCCGACCAGCACGGGACAGGAGCGGTCCGTTGTGGCGGGCGAAGGCCTCCTTGGAGCGGAATCGGTCGACGCCTGCAACCTCACCCACGATCTTCGCCGCGGTCAACGGGGCGCAGGCACGGATCGGGAGCAGCGCCGGCGCGAGCCGGTCCATGACGGCGCGCAGGTCGCGTTCGGATGCGTGATCACGTCCGCTCTCTACGAAGACGACGTTGCCGCGTTCCGCGCTCGGCTCCGAAAGCTCGATCTTCCGGACGAGCCGTCGAAGCTGGGGCTCGATACCGACGATCTGACGCGCGTTCTCCTGGAAGCTCCCAATACGCGCCCGGGCCGGTTCACGATCCTCGAACACCTCGACCTCGACCACGAGCAGATCCGGAAACGGGTCGATGCCTTCGTCGAAGCCGTCGCTGACTGAGCTGCGCGAGGTCGCCCAACCGGAGTCGGTGGTCGGCCGCGCGAACGCAGAGCACTGGGCGGGCCGCCTGTACATGCGGCATGTCTCGCTGTACCTGACGCGAGTCCTCGTGCCGACGCGCGTCAGTGCCGACGCCGTCACGTGGTGGATGATCCTCGCCGGCGTCGCGGTGTCGTCCGTCGCGGGCGCTGCGACCTCCTTTATCATGCTCACCGGAGGCGAGCGCACCCTCGCCATCTTCGGCTTCTTGTTTGGCTCCTTTAACACCGCGAACTGGGAGCGCACCCAGGCTCCTGAGCAGCCGGCGCCGATCGCACCGCTGCCATCAACCCATTAGCCCTACCGCGACACGGCGGTCAGAGGCCGTCGTCAGCGAGGCCGCGATCTCGGCCTCAACGGGTTTGTCTTCCTACCGCTCTCGACCAGCGCCCCGGATGACCGCGAAGACGACCCCCAGGAACACGACGAGGAGCACGATGCCAATGACAGCCTCCATCAGCAGCGGCCGAGCAGAACCAGCGGAAGCAGGAGGCGGAGCACGAAGACGATCCTACTCGACCGCGCGCGTGTCAGCAACGTGCCACCGGACCAGGCGCAAACGGCCCGCACTCTCCGCGGCGATCAGGCGGGCCCGAGCACCTGGTAGGACTGCATCTCGCCGCGCATCCTGAGGGGCAGGTAGCCGGTGAAGAGGATGTAGGAGTGCACGGTGCCTTGGCGCTGGAGGATCGCCGCCTGCTCCTCGGCCGTCAGCGGAGCATCCAGGCTCCACTTGCCGTTGGAGATCGTCGCGTGCTTCTCGAGCGTCGTCGTCGTGCCGGCGGAGAAGTACTGAAGCTGGACGCGCACCACGCCGCGCGCGACGTTGCTGATCGTGCCGCCCGCCTGCAGCCGGCCTGCCGTCAGCATCGGCCGGCGTGCATCGAGCGCCGCGGGGACCCTGGCGGCCCGCAGGCGCACGCGTTGCGGACGCGTGTCAGGATCGCCGGGGTATGTGATCGTGAGGATCCCGGTGCCGAGGGAAGCCTGCGCAGCGGGAATCCGCTCGCTGTCGCGGATCCGTCCCTCCGCGGAGTTGATCGGGGCGCTCCAGCGGTGCCGCCGGCCGGCGGCGTACAGCTCGAGGTCGACGTTGCCGGACGCGCGGCGGGTGATCGGCGCGAGGATGTCGATGACGCGAGCGCTGCGGAAGATCGTCGCGCGGGCCAGCTCGAGCTTGGACGGCTGTGGAATCAGCGGGGCCGGCAGCGCCTTGGTGCGAAAGGTGCGGTCCGTCCCGCGGGCGGTTCCCCCGACGGCCACGAGCCGGTAGTGGTAACGGGTGTCCGGTGCCAGGCCGCTGACCGCGGCGCTGACGGCGATCTTCTTCGTGCCGTTGCCGACCGCGATGTTCGGCGTCCGGGCGCCGTACGCCTGGGTCGGGCCGTAGCGGAAGAACACGGTCGTGTTCTCGCCACGCGGGTTCACCGAGCCGGTCAGCACGGCGTCGGTCGTCGAGACGCCCTGCACGCCGCCGGTCGAGACGCTGGGCTGCGCAGCCGCCTGGGCGGCCGGAACGGTCACGGTGAGAACGACGAGCGACAGCAGGAGTCCTGGATGCATGCTCCTGCAACACCCGGTGCCACGCGCGAGTTGCGCCGCCGCGCCGCGCGGCGGCGGAGCGGCGCGGGCGGCGGAGCGTGGCTGCGACGACTTGGGTCTCCGCGTCAGCACGCGGACAAGCCGTGCATCATTCGCGGTCGCCCGGGGATGCGGACCGCGTGTCGGTCATCGACCGCTTGCAGCAGCGTCGGGGCCGGTTCCTCGTCGTGCTCGGGCTGCCCGCGTTGGCGCTGTCGCTCGCCGTCACGACGGTGTCCGGTCTGCTGCCCGTCATCGTCGCGGCGCAGGCCGGTCCGCTCGTCGCGGGGGCGCTCGTCGCGATCGAAGGTGTCTTTGCGCTGATCGTGCCGCTCGTGGTCGGCCCGCTGTCAGACCGCACCGGCCGGCGCCTGCCCTACCTCGCAGGGGCCGGCGCCGTCGCCGCAGCCGCGCTCGTCGTCATCGGCCTGAGCGGCCCGCTGCTGCTCATCGCCGTGGCGGTCGCGGTCTTCTATGTCGCCTACTTCGCGTTTGTCACGCCGTACTACGCGCTGTTTCCCGACCTCGTCGGGAAGAAGACGCGCGGTCGATCGCAGGGATCGCTCGGTACGTGGCGCGAGATCGGGCTCGGCGTCGGGTTCGTCGCCGGGCCCACGCTGCTGGCGCTGTGGCGCCCGGCACCGTTCGTGCTCGCGGCAACCGTCATCCTCGTCATCACGCCCCTCTTCGGCGCGGTTGTCGCACGGCGCCTGCGGGCGAGCGGCAACGGACGCCCGGAGAGGCGGGCGCCGTCTGAGCACAGTGCCGTACGGCGGCTGCTCGCAGAGCACCGCGCGATCCGCTGGTTCGTCGTCGCCAACGCGCTGTGGGAGCTTGCGCTCGCGGCGCTGCGCGCGTTCGTCGTTCTGTTTCTCACGGTCGGCCTCGGCCGTCCCGAGTCCTTCGCGTCGCTCGTGCTCGGCATCGTCGTCGTGGCTGCTCTCATCGCCGCTCCCCTCGCCGGCTGGCTGGGCGACCGCTTCGGGCAACGCCGCGTTCTCGTCGGCACGCTGTGGGTCTACGGGATCGGCCTGCTGCTTCCGGCGGTCTCGGCATCACCGTACGTGCTGCCGCTCGTGTTCGCGGGGGCGCTGGCGGCGGTGACCGTGATGACGCTCCCGTACGCCCTGCTCATGGACCTGCTCCCCCAGGGCGACCACGGCAGCGCTGCCGCCGTCTACGGATTCAGTCGCGGCGTCGGCCTGCTCGCGGGACCGCTGCTCGCGGGCCTGGCGATCGTGACCCTCGAGCCGGTGTTCGCATCGTCGGACGGCTATGCCGCGATCTTCCCGGTCGCCTCGCTGGCCGTCCTCGCCAGCATCCCCCTCCTGCGCCGTTCGGGCGCCATCGGCCGCGACGACACGCAGGCTCCGAGCGCGGCGACCACATGACCGCCCCCGCTGGAAGCCCCGGCTGCCGATCAGCGGCGCCCCGCGGGTCAGGCGCGGTCGGCGACGCCTTCCACTCCGCTGTCGCGAGCGCAGTGCGCGCAGCAGAACATCGTCTCGTCGGGCCCCTCGATGCCGTGCCCGATGATCGTGCAGTCGCAGTGCGCGCAGCGCGGCGCGATCGCGTGGATCGCGCATTCGAAGGAGTCGAAGGTGTGCGTCGCTCCAGCCACCGTGATCTGCATCGCCTTGTCGTACTCGTTGCCGCAGACTTCACACGTCGCCATACGAAGCACTTCCTTTCACGCGTCGGGTGGATCGGCACGGGCTGCTCGCCGGTGCGGTGGGCGTGCGCATACCCGCGGCGGAAGCGCCCAATCCGCCCGGTAGACGGCCGCGAGCGCTCAGATCGGTCGCGGATGCGGGCTGGGGGGCAGCGGCGACGGGTCCGGCGTCGGCGCCGGCGGTGCCGGATCCGGGCCGGGTGGCATCGGACCCGGATCGGGGCTCGGCGTCGGGGGCGCCGGCACCTCTGCCCTTGGCGATCGGGAGCCGCGCGGGGCGGCGTCGAAATTGCTGGTCATCACCCGTCTGTACCCGTCACCGCCGGTCAGGCGTCCTCAGATCGACGCGGGGTGCGCCCGTTGCACGGTCCGCGCAGAGACGGCGCGCGACAGCCCAGTCGGCCGAGGGTCTGTCAGGCCGGCGACAAGGCAGTGGTGAACACCAGCACGACGGGTAGTCATGTCGACGTGGGTTCCACGATCGTCTGCGCCGTCGACCTCGAGGACGCCGCCACACGCCGGCCGCTGGAGATTGCCGCTGATCTGGCGAAGCGGCTCGACCGGCTGCTCGTCGCTGCGTTTGTCGCGCCGCCGGGCTTCCTGACCGCCGGCGGCCCCGCCCCCGTCAGCGACCACCTCGTGGTCGGCCCGGGCCCGACCGTTCCATACCCCTATCCGGTCGCCCCCGCAGGCGAGCTCGAAGAGGTCCGCGGCGAGGCTCGCAGACGCCTCGAGCAGCTGCTCGCCGACTGGGACATCAACGACGCGCAGGCGGAGGTTGCGCTGGACGGCTCCGTCGCCGACGGACTGCGCCGGATCGCGGAGGAGCGCGACGCGGAGCTGCTGGTGATCGGCTCGCGCGGACACGGCGCGGTGCGCGCCGCGCTGCTCGGCAGCACCTCGCACGCGCTCGCCGGCGACTCGCCGTGTCCGGTCGTCGTGGTCCCGCCCGCCGACTGAGACCCACGGCTACGCCAGCGTCGACGGGCGCCCGTACAGCTCGTTGAGAAAGCTGCGCCACATGCGCGGAGCGCTCCTCCTCGATCGCCACCGATCAGCCGCCGGCGCCCTGCACGTCGGCCACCGTGAGCGCGATCAGCGCGGCGCGATCGGGCGTGCCGCCGCCGGCGAGCAGCCGCTCGGCCTGATGGGCCACGACGTCATCGAAGAGGTTGCGCGCCGTGCGCGCGTTGCCGAAGTAGCGGTCGCGCGCGGCGTGCAGGCGCTCCATCACCCGCTGCAGCTCCTCTCGCGCGTCGTCGTCGAGCGCGTAATCGGAGGCGGTCGCGAACCTCTCGAAGATCTGCACGAGCTCCGTCGGCCCGTAATCGTCGAAGTGGATCGTCTCGCCGAAGCGGCTGCGAAAGCCGGAGTTCGTGGCCAGAAACTCCGTCATCTCGTGTGGGTAGCCCGCCGCGATGACCGCGAGCCGGTCGCGATCGTCCTCCATGCGCTTGAGCAGCTCGACGACCGCCTCGGCGCCGAAGTCGCCCTGGCTGTCGGGGCGCACGAGCCCGTACGCCTCGTCGAGAAACAGCACGCCGTCGAGTGCGCTGTCGACGACGGCGGCCGTCTTCGTCGCCGTCTGCCCGACGTAGCCGGAGACAAGATCCTCCCGCGTGACCTCCACGACGCGGTCCGTCGCCAGCAACCCGAGGCTCTTGTACAAGCGCCCGAACAGCCGCGCGACCGTCGTCTTGCCGGTGCCCGCGCCACCCTGGAAGACGAGGTGCAGCGAGACCTGCACCGTCTTCAGGCCGGCGGCGCGACGGATCGTCGCGATCCGCAGCAGCTCGGCCAGGCGGTGCACCTCCGCCTTGACCGTGGCCAGGCCGATCAGTGCGTCGAGCTCGGCGAGCACCGCGTCGTATTGCTCCTCGTCGAAGCGCAGCGTGGTGCGATCAGGCGCCGGCGGGCGCGGCCCCCGCGGCGTCGGGACCTCTGCGCGGGCGGCCGTCGCTGCGGCGACGTCGGCGTCACCGGCCGCGGGCTCTGCCCCCCGGTTCGGGCGCAGCGCATCGAGCGCGTCGCGCGCCGCCCGCACGACCTTCTCTCGTCCGTCGACCGGTGAGTGCTCGGCGGCGGCGATCGCGGCGCGCAGGCTTGCCTCGGCATCGGCGCGCCGCGCCAGGCGGCGCAACGACTCCGCCCGCGCGAGGTGCGCGTAGGCGACCGGATAGAACGCCGGCCCGATCGAGGCGGCGAGCGCGATCGCCTCGTCGAAGGCTCCGAGCGCCCGCTCGTCCGCGCCCTGGTGTGAGCGCGCCAGCCCGACGCGCTGCAGCAGGTCGAAGAGCTCGCGGCCGCCGCCGCCGGCTTCGCGCAGCGCCGCGATCGCCTGCGTGAACGCCTCCTCGGCCAGCGGGTAGTCGGCTTGGCGCATCGCCCGCTCGCCGCGGTGGGCATGCAGCCTCGCCGCCAGCCTCGGCGGCGAGCCGAGCGCCTGGAGCGTCTGGCGGGCGAGGCGCTCGAAGCCCTCGGCACGGGAGAGGTCGCCGTCGCGGACGTGGTCGGCGGCCTGACGCAGGTAGGAGTCGAAGCGGTCGGACATCCAGCCAACGCTACCGCCGCCCGGCGGCTGACACGGCGGCCGGAGTAGCCTGCACGCCATGGACGCAAGGCAGGCCGCCGCTGGCGCGGCCACGACGCTCGCGATCACCGCCGCCGGGCTCGCGGCGCGACGCGTCTGGCGCTCGTCGCCGCTCGCGCTGGCGCGGATGAGCGGCACGTCGATCACCGCCCCCGACGCCGTCGGCTGGGTGACCGACTTCCTCAACGCCGCGTACTACGCCCGACTGGCCGAGCTGCGCGACGTCGAGGACCTGCGGCTGGCCTTCGCGATCCTCACGACCCGCTGGCACGAGCACGGCCACCACCGCCTGCACGCGCACGACGTGCTGGCCTTCCACCGCGCGTTCTTTCGCGAGCGGATCCTCGACAGCGCGCAGACGGCGCGTGGGACGCTCGATCGCGAGCAGCTCTTCACCGGGGCGGCACGCCTGATCGGCCCCTGGTTCGAGGAGGCCTACCACGACGACGAGCGCCGCGCGCACGGGATCGTCTTCGAGACGACGGACGCGCGCGACGCCTACCAGCCCGAGTACCGCCTGCGCCACGCCAAGCTCGGCGAGCTCACGCCGCCCGCGCGCGATCGCAAGGAGCAGGTCTGGCACACCTACGAGCCGGTCCCGATCGCCGACGCGTCGCGCACGCTGGCGGCGCTCGCGCGGCCCGAGACCTGGCCCGACTACGGCAGCGACCTGGGTCGCTTCACCGCCGTGCGCAGGGGCGGCCTGGCCGGGCAGACGTTCGAGATCGAGATCATCAGCGCGCTGTCGCCGCGCACCCCGGCGATCCTGCGCGGCTACGTCACCGTGACGCGCTTCTTCACGCGCGACAACGATCCCGAGGATCTCGAGCGCTACGCCGCGCGCCTCAGCGACCTCATGGTGCGCTATGGCCGCGACCAGCCACCGGCCTATCCGCCGGGGTGCACGCCGCTGGCGGTCATCTGCCTCGACACGCACCAGGGCCACTTCATGGGCCGCGCACGCAACCGGCTGCTGGCCTACGAGCTCGACGGGCAGGCCTACCTGCGCGCAGCGGGCACCTGGGACGACATGCCCGTCACGCTCGAGCAGGCCTACCGCTCGACGGGACGCAAGGCCCAGCAGGCGTTCTGGGGGGAGGAGCGGCGCGAGTCGAGCATGCTCGCGCAGATCGCCGACAGGACGGCCTAGCGATGGCCGGCCAACGCTACGACGCCGTCGTCGTCGGCGCTGGGCCGAACGGGCTGACGGCGGCGGTCACGCTGGCGCTCGGCGGGCGCTCGGTGCTCTGCGTCGAGGCGGCCGCGACGCTCGGGGGGGCCGCCCAGACCGGCGAGCTCACGCTGCCGGGCTTCCGCCACGACGTCTTCTCGGCCGTGCATCCCGCCGGGATCGCGTCACCGGTCTTCGCCGGGCTCGAGCTCGAACGCCACGGGCTGCGCTGGATCCAGCCCGAGTTCGCGATGGTCCACCCGCTGCCGGAGGGGCGCGGCGCGACGCTGTCGCGCAACCTCGCCCACACGGTGGCCTCGCTCGAGGCGCTGGCGCCCGGCGACGGCCGGCGCTGGGAGGCGTTCGCCGCGCCCTACCTGCGCCACTTCGAGGCTGTCAGGGCGATGATGCTCGCCGGCTTTCCTCCTGTCGCCGGTCCCGTGCGCATGAGCGCCGCGCTGAAGCTGCAGGGCATGCTCGAGTTCGCGCGCGTGCTGCTCATGCCGGCCGACGCGCTCGCGGGCGAGCTGTTCGGCGGCGACGGCGCGGCCTGGCTGTTCGGCTCGTCGCTGCACGGCGACGCGCCGCTGAATGGTTCGGGCAGCGCGATCGCCGGAGTCTGGCTGAACCTGCTCGGCCACGCCGTCGGCTGGCCCAGCCCGGAGGGCGGCGCCGGTGCGATCACGGGGGCGCTGGCCGCCCGCCTGCACGAGCTCGGGGGTGAAACGCGCGCCGCCGCGCCGGTGCGGCGGGTGCTGACCAACCGCCGCGGGGTCGCCGGAGTCGAGCTCGCCGGCGGCGAGCGGATCGCCGCCCGCACGGTGGTGGCCACCACGACGCCGCACGGGCTCGTCGACATCGCCGGCGACGCGCTCGGCGACGCGTACGTGCGCCGCGCGATTCGCTTTCGGTACGGCCCGCAGACCGTCAAGCTCGACTGGGCGCTCGACACGCCGATCCCATGGGCGAACGAGGACGCGCGGCACGCGGGCACCGTCCACGTCGCGGGCACGACCGCCCAGCTGCGCTCGTCCCTGCACGATGTCGCCGGCGGCCGGCTGCCCGAGCAGCCGTTTCTGCTCTCGGGCCAGCAGTCGATCGCCGATCCGACTCGGGCGCCCGCCGGTAAGCACACGGCGTGGGCGTACACGCACACGCCGCCGGGCGTCGACTGGACGGCCGAACGGCGCGAGCGCTTCGCCGACGCGATCGAGAAGCAGATCGAGCGCTTCGCCGCCGGGTTTCGACAGCGCGTTCTCGCGCGGCACGTGATGGCGCCCGCCGATCTGCATGCGCGCAACGCGAGCCTTCCGGTCGGCGATGTCGGGCACGGCAGCTACGCGATGGACCAGCTGATCTTCCGGCCGATCCCGTCGCTGACGCCGTACTCGACGCCCGTGCGCGGGCTGTTCATCGGCGGCGCCTCGACGTTCCCCGGTGGCGCGGTCCACGGCGTCAACGGGCAGGCCGCGGCGCGAGCGGCACTACGCGAGGCGCGGCTGCCGCGGCTGCCGAAGCGCCGCGGCGGCCGCTCGTGACCGCTCGAGCGTGACCGCCGCTCGGGCCTGGACAGCAGGAGTAGCCTGCGTGAATGCCCCCTATTCCAGGTGAGCCGCTTCATCCCGTACGGCCCGAGCTGGGCGAGCTGACGACGAAGGACGGCCGCAAGGTCAAGCTGAAGATCCCGGCCCTGCCTGGCCGGATGAAGCCCAACGCGACCGAGGAGCGCGGTGCCGCCGAGCCGCCGCGCGACGATCCGGCGCCGCCGCACAACCCGCTGCACGGGATGTAGAAGCCGATCCGGCGCCGCCCGGGCCAGGCGCCGCGACGTAGGCGTCGGAGATCGCTAGGGCTCGGCGGAGCCGGAGTCGGCCGGCGGCGACTGCTCCGGGCCCGGCGCGGCCCCGTCCGCTGGCGGCTGCGGCGGCGCATAGGATCCGGCGTCCAGGCGACGGACGCGACCCTGCTTGACGAGCCGCGAGATCGTTGCCGCGGCGGCGTTGGCTGAGATGCCGAGCGCCTGTGCGACGGCCGTACTCGAGCTTCCGGGGTTGCTGCGCAGCTGCTCGATGACGCGCAGCTGCGTTTGCCCCGGCGCTGCCCGCTCTGTCCGCGCCTGCGACGAACGCTTTCGCGGCGGCTTTCCGCGAGCGCCGCCGCGCTCCGGTGCACGAGGGGCGCGGACCGCCCGTGCGGAGACGGCCGGTCGCGCTGCGCCGCCGGGAGCCTCCAGCGCGTCGAGCGCGTCGGCGGCGCGCCGCAGGCGCGCGAACTCGTCAGCGGCGGGCCTTAGGGCCGCGAGGCGGTCATCAAGCTCGCTGCGGATGCGGTCGAGCACGTCTGACACCGCAGCGAGCATAGACCTGTGCGCCGCACTTGCGAAGCGCACGTGCTCAGGCGGCCGGATGCGTGTGATCGCCGAGCAGGAGTGCGAGCAGGCTGAGGGCGACGAGCATCGATCCAACGCGCACGCAGTTCGCCCCGTCGAGCCATCGCAGGCGCGCGGCGAGCCATCCCTCCGGGCGCAGGATCGCCACGATCAGCCCCGCCAGGACCAGCTCGTTCAGCGACGCCGTCAGGTCCGTGATCGATAACGGCTCGCGACGTCCGGCCCACGGCCCGAAGGGCAGCCCGACGCTGCGCGTCATGATCCAGAGGGCGACCACCGCGAGGCTGACGACGGCGGCGGGCATGAGCCAGCGCCGCTCGCCGGGCCGGCGGTAGACGAGAACCGCCCAGCCGATCTGCGCGCAGGCCAGCACGCCGAAGAAGACGCCGAACAGCCAGTAGTGCGTCGCGTGGTCGAAGAGCGCCTTGGCATGGATCAGCCCGGCCGCGGCAGCCAGGACGACGAGCAGCCGCGTGCGCTCGGATCGCTCGGCGCATGCGGCGTCCGGCGCAGATCGCGCCCGCGCTCGCTCGGTCGCGAGTTCACCCTGCACCTCGGTGGCCATATACGCACGATAGGTCGGCGCGGGCACCTGCGGCGCCGGGTTGGCGCGCGGGGGGTCAGACGGGCGGGACGATGACGAGCGGCTGGCGCCCGTTGCGCAGCAGGTCCAGCGAGACGCTGCCCTCCAGCGTCCTGCGCACGACGCCGCTTCCCCGGCAGCCCACCACGAGCAGGTCCGCGCGCCGTTCGGCCGCGAACTGGTCGAGGGCTGCCGCGACCGACGTGCCCTCCACGACGACGGTCTCGATCGACTCCCGGGGCAACCCGCTCACTGCATCGAGCACTCGCCGTGCGTGCGCCTGCTGACGTGCTGTCGGCTTGAGCAGGGACGGTGCGCGCACCGGTGCGGCGCCGAGCGGCCGCCGCTCTGCGACGGCGACGTGCACGAGGATCAGCGAGCGGTTCATCGACAGCGCGAGCTCCCCGGCGCGGACCGCGGGCTCGATCGTCCGCTCGTCGGCCGCGTCGATGCCGCACACGACGGGGCCGCCGCCAGAGGGCATGGCGCTGCTGCGAGCGATCAGGACCGGGCAGGCCCCACGGCGAGAGAGCTCCTGCGAGACGCTGCCGCTGACGGCGCTGGCGAGCCCGCCGCGCCGGTGGCTGCCGACGACGACGAGCGCGGCGTGGTGCTCGCAGACGAGCCGGTTGATCTCAGCGACGGGATCGCCGACGACGACGACCGACTCGGTCTCGGCGATGCCTGCGCGCTGCAGCAGTTCGATCCCGGCGTCGCGCGCGTGCTCGGCCAGATCGTCGACGCTGCTGTCCAGCGGGAGTGTTCCCTCACCGGCTGACCCGGGGCCGGCCGCGAATCCCACCGGGACGCGCAACCGGACCGCGGGCGTCGCGACGTGCACGAACAGCGGCCACCAGCCGGCGGACCGCTGCAGCGCACGCCCCGTCGCGACGACGTCCTGAAGGTGGTCGTCGTCGGCGACGGCGCACAGCGCGACACGCCCGCGGTCGGGACGCCGGTTCTCAGGCGCTGCTGGCACTGCGACCGCGGCCCTCTGTGCTGACGACCATGTTGTAGATGACGAGCAGCAGCAGCGCCCCGCCGATCGCGATCAGCCACGTGCCGATGCTGAAGAAGCTGGTGATCGCGCCGATACCGAGCGCGGACGCGATCAGCCCGCCCAGGATGGCGCCCAGCACGCCCACGAACATGGTGCCGAGAACCCCTCCCGGCTCATCGCCCTTGTGGACCGCCTTCGCGATCGCACCGGCGATCAGGCCCAAGAGGATCCAGCCGATGATGCCCACGATTGCACTCCTTTCCGTTGGTTGGCCTGGAGGTAATCGCGCCGCGCGGCGATCGGCTATGGGGTCCGCCCTGCATGCGGCCTGGTTCGGCGCTGCATCCCGTCAGGATTCGTCGACGGCGCCGGGCGTTCGCAGCGACTCTCCGCGGCGGTGCGCGGCGCGTGCGACGACATGCGCCGCCACCGGCGTCGTAACCGTCAGCAACGCGACGATGAGCACCGCGCGCGCGACGATCGCGCCCCCGCCCTGCAGCGCCGCTGCCGCCAGCAGCGCCGCGACGCCGAGAAAGCCCGCCTTCGAAGCCGCGTGCAGCTGGGTGTAGACGTCGGGCAGGCGCACGACGCCGTAGACGCCGATCGTCAAGATGACGAGACCGAGGATCGTGAGCAGACCGGCGACGATCGCGGTCATGAGAAGGGCCGGCGGTTCTCGTAGTACCGGCATGCGGCCAGCGTGGCCACGAACGACAGCAGGGCGAGGGCCAGCGCGGTATCGAGCGTGTAGGGCCGCTGGTCTCGTTGCGCAGCGAGCGCGAGCAGACCGATGAGGATGAGCGTCAGCAGGTCGATCGCGAGGATCCGCTGGGCGGTGGTGCCGGCACGGCCAAGGAAGATCACGACGACGCCGAGCAGGACGGCGAGCCAGATCGTCGCGGAGTAGAACACGACGGCTGACATCAGGGAAACACCCGCCGCTGGTAGCGGTCGTAGAAGCGCTGCAGGCGGTCGCGTACCGCGTCGGGATCGGAAGCGTCGATGACGTGCAGCAGCAGATCTCCGGCGGCGCGATCGATGTCGACGAGCACGCTTCCGGGAGACAGGGTGGTGGCGAGCGCCGAGACCGCGATCCCGCGCTCGGAGCGCTCACCGATCGGGACGCGCACGACGCCGGGCCGCTCGATCGGGCGCAGGTGCATCACGCGCAGCGCGACGTCCCACGCCCCGTGCACGATGTCGGCCAGGACGACCGCGCCGAAGACGACGAACCACAGGATGCGCGGGAGCACCGGAAGGCCGTGGCCGACCGGCGTCAGGCGCATGCGCCGGCCCAGCAACCCGATGAGCAGCGCCCCGAGCAGCACCCCGACCGCGAGATCCACCGGATCGGTGCTGGCGAGCGTCAGCACATAGACGATGCCGAGGCCGGCCGCGCCGGTCACGAGGCGCATCACGGCCCCACCCCCTCCTCGAGCAGCTCATCGGCGGCGAGCTCGCCGATCGCCAGCAGCGGCTCGGGCCAGAGCCCGAGACCCAGCACCAGCGCGGCGACCGCGAGCGCCACCGCCCGCTGGCCGCGGCTGGCCGCGCCGGTGGGCCGTGGGCCTTCGACGGGGAGGGGAACGGGTGCTCGCACCGGCTGACGCCGAGGTCGCCCGGCGCGACCCGGCCGTGCCCGGCATCGCCCTGGTGCTCGACCCCGAGGCCGTGCTCGCTCGGCTGCAACAGCGGCATCGGGAGGCGGGACTGGTCGCCGCCGAGGCGCTCTACGTGCGCTACAAGCCGGCCACCAGCTGCCTGGTGGGCTACCGCCTGCACCGGGCGGGGCCGGCGGGGCCGGCGCTCGAGGTCTCGGTCAAGGCCTACCGGCAGGGCGACGGGGCCAAGGCGGCCAAGACCGCCGAGACGGCCGAGGCCGAGACGGGGCCGGCGGGGGCGACGCCGGCCGGTCCCGGTGGGGATTGGCCGGTCACGACCTTCGCCGACGAGCTGGTGGTGGTGGCGCCGGCGGGAGCTGACCGCGACCTGCCGGCACTGGCCCGCCTGGTGCGGCCCGATCAGCGCCGCCGGCTGTTGCAGGCGCTGCTCCCCGAGGCCCCCGACCTGCACGACGCCGATCCCCGGTGCGTGCGCTACAAGCCCGAGCGCCGCTGGGTCGGCGTGGTCGAGCGGGACGGCGTGCCCGTCGCCCTGGTGAAAGCCCTCGGCGCCGGCGAGCTGGCCCGTGCCCGCG
>JAHWJM010000239.1 GCA_019348435.1 Actinomycetota bacterium | reverse complement strand
AGCGCGCGAGACGGCGGCGGTCGGCATGATCGCTCGCCAGCAGCAGGGCGCGGCCATGGCCCGAGGAGAGCTCGCGGCGCTCGAGCAGCTCGAGCACCTCGTCGGGGAGGTCGAGCAGGCGCAGGAGGTTCGTCACGGCGACGCGGCTGCGCCCGACGCGCAGCCCGACCGACTCGCGCGTCAGCCCGAGCTCCTCGACGAGCGCCGCGCAGGCGCGCGCCTCCTCGACGGGGTTGAGGTCCTCGCGCGCCATGTTCTCGATGAGCGCGGCCTCGAGCGACTCGGCGTCGTCGCGGGCGCGGACGAGCGCGGGGATCGTCTCCAGGCCTGCGAGCTGTGCGGCACGCCAGCGACGCTCGCCGGCCACGAGCTCATACGTGCCGCCGGCGACCGGCCGGATGAGGACCGGCTGCAGCACCCCGCGCTCGCGCATCGATCCCGCCAGCGCGAGCAGCGCGTCCTCGTCGAAGGAGCGCCGCGGCTGCTTGGGGTTGGGCACGATCAGCTCGACGGGCACGTTGCGCAGGTCGTCGCCGCTGGGCGCCGGCGTGCCCGAGACCCGCAGGATCTCCGCCAGGCCGCGGCCCATCCCGCGCGAGGGCCCGCTCATGCCGGCTCGCCCGATCTCGTCGCCGAAGTTCTGCCTCGCGAGCAGCGCCACCTCGTCATGTTCGAGCTCCGGTCCGCACGACCTCCTTGGCGAACTCGAAATACGCGTCGGCGCCGACGCAGTGCGGATCGTGGTGCGTCACCGGGCGCCCGTAGCTCGGCGCCTCGCCGACGCGCACGTTGCGCGGGATGACCGTGTCGAAGAC
Source organism: Actinomycetota bacterium (assembly GCA_019348435.1). Lineage (GTDB taxonomy): Bacteria > Actinomycetota > Thermoleophilia > Solirubrobacterales > Solirubrobacteraceae > CADCVQ01. The sequence goes on along the minus strand of JAHWJM010000239.1, from coordinate 3,959 downwards.
GAGCGCCGGGAAGTGCGCGCGCACCTCACGCTCGACATCGCGCGACAGGCGCGTGCGGCCGTCGTGCATCGTCAGCAGCATCCCCGCGATCGTCAGCCGCGGGTTGAGCTCGCGCTGGATCAGCGCCAGCGTGTCGAGCAGGCCGGCGAGGCCCTCGAGCGCGAAGTACTCCGTCTGCACGGGCACGATGACGCGGTCGGCGGCGACGAGCGCGTTGACGGTCAGCGGGCCGAGCGACGGCGGGCAGTCGAGCAGGATGTAGTCAAAGCGATCGCGCGCGCCCGCCAGCGCCTCGCGCAGCCGCGTCTCGGATCCCGGCTCGCGCGGCAACTCGCTGTTGGCGGCCGCGAGGTCGGGGTGAGCCGGAACGATCCGGAGGTTCTCGATCGCGGTGTCGGCCACTGCGCCGTCGAGCGTGCAGCGCCCCGACAGCACGTCGTAGATGTTCGGCTCGGTCTCCTTGGCGATGCCGAGGCCGAGCGTGGCATTGGCCTGGGCGTCGATGTCGATGAGCAGCGTCCCGAAGCCGGCCTCGGCAATGCAGGCGGCCACGTTGACGGCCGTCGTCGTCTTGCCGACCCCGCCCTTCTGGTTGGCAATCGCGTAGACGGTCCCCACGCCACGAACGGTAGCGCCGAGGACGGTCGGAGCGCGATCGGTTCGGGGTCGAAGGTTCCGCCGTAGCGCTCAGGTCGAGGCTCGTAGTGGGCGTTTGCTGGCCATTCCCGGTCGACGTGGGTAGCGGTTCGGCGTCGAAGCAACCTTCACGTAGACGTGGAGGTGCAGATGTTCGGCCCCGCTCCACGGCTGCACCGGCCGTACCTCGACGGCCTCCAGCCCGGTTGCGGCGGCGGCGGCGGTCCCATCGCGCTCCTCGCCGGCGTCACGGCGGCCCTTCCACGCCAGCAGCGCGCCCTCGGGCGCCAGCAGCGGCGCCGCGTACTCGACGAGCACGGCGAGGCGAGCCACCGCGCGCGCCGTCACGAGGTCGCGGCTGCCGATCCCCTCCGTCCACGATTCGGCCCGCTCGGCGACCGTCACGACGTTGCGCAGCCCCATCTCCTGCACCGCGCGGTCGAGGAAGGCACACTTGCGCCGGCTGGCCTCCACGAGGGCGACCTCCGCATCCGGCAGCGCCGCCGCCAGGACGAGCCCCGGAAAGCCCGCGCCGGCACCCAGGTCGCCGATCCGGCGCGCGCTCCGCACTCGATCGAGCTCGAGCGCGACGAGCGCATCGGCGACGTGCGCGTCGACGGCCGTGGCCGGATCGCGCACCGTCGTGGGCGCCATGGGATCGGCCCACAGCAGCTCGAGCAGGCGCTCGAGGGCGGCGACCGCGTCGGGGGCCAGGCCGTGACGGGCCGCGAGCTGCTCGAGGCGTCGGCGCACGTTCATGGCGTGCTGCGCGCCCGCACCCGCGCGATGTACGACGCGTAACGCTCGTGCAGGTCCGCCAGCCGGCCGGCCGCGTGGGCGTCGAGTTCGGGCACGATGAGCTGATCGAGCAGCGGCAGGACGTCCTCCACGAGGGCCGGGCCGCGCGCGACCCACTGAAAGTACGAGCGCTCGGCGTGGTGATAGGGCCCGTAGAGCTTCGTGCGCGGAAAGCGGGTGACGAGCCAGCGCATGAGGGTCTCGTGGCGCACGTGCTTGCGCAGCATGATGTGCGGCTGCTTGCCGTCGCCGCCGAACGACCCCTCGCTCATGAGGATGCCGGCCACGAGCCCGCGTTCGGTCTCGCTCAACATGCCAGGTAGTGTTTCACCGGGGAGAAAAACGTGAAACATCCGGGCAAGCGAGACCGCCGATCCCGCGGGCGCATGAGCGCCGCGGCTACGACGGGTTCAGCGGCGCGACGACGAGATGGCGATCGGGCTCGTCGCCTTCGGAGTACGTCTGCACAGAGCCGTGCTCGCGCAGGTACTCGTGCACCAGGCGCCGCTCGCTTGCCGTCATCGCGTCCAGCGCCACCGGCCGCCCCTGGCGCAGGGCGTCCTGCGCCGCAGGGTCGGCCTGGCGGCGCAGGATCATCGCGCGCCGCTCGCGATACCCCTCGGCGTCGACGACGATCCGCCGGCCGTGCTGGGACCGTGCGCCGCAGACACGCTGGGCAAGGTGCTGCACGGCGTCGATCGTCTGCCCGTGGCGGCCGATGAACAGCCCGAGGTCCTCGCCGTGGACGACGCCGGTGATCGTCTCGCCGTCATCGGCGATCTCCACCGTCGCGTCGAGGCCGAGCGCCCCGACGACGCGCTCGAGCAGCTCGCGAACGGCCGCGCCGGGATCGTCGGCCATCAGCGCCGCCGCCCCGAGCGCTTCTTCTTCTTGCGAGGCGAACGCGGGGGCGGCCCGCTCGGCTTGCGCGCGGGGGCGGCCGGGGCAGGCGCCGATTTCGCCCCCATCGCCCCGCTCGTGAGCTTCGAGAACATCGTTTCCTTGCCCGCGGCCGCGCCCGCTCCGGCGGCGGCCGGAGCGCCCTCGTCGCCGAGCTTCACCGGCATGATCGGCCCGAGCTTCTTGCGCAGCAGATAGCCCTGTCCCACCGTCCAGAGATTCGTCGTGATCCAGTACACCAGCAGCCCGGCCGGGAACTCGTAGAACAGGATGAAGATCGCGAAGACGAGCGGCAGGCCGTACATGAGCATCTGCTGGTTGCGGTCGGGCGTCGTCGGCGTCAGCAGCGTGGAGAGCAGCTGCGAGGCGACGTAGAGGACCAGCAGGGCGCCGAGGACCCAGCCCGTGGCCCCGGCCGTCAGGTCCGGGACGAAGAGAAACTGCTCGGCGCCGGTCGGGTTCGGGACGTCCCCGCACGGCGGCAGCTTGCCGTCGGCGCCCCGTATCACGCCCGGGGCGTCGCCGCAGATGTGGCCGCGCAGCGGCCCTTGAAGCAGGTAGAACAGCCCGATGAAGAACGGAAACTGCGCCAGCAGCGGCAGACAAGACGCAAAGGGATTGATCTTGTTCTCCGAGTAGAACTTCATGATCTCCTGCTGCTGGCGCTGCTTGTCGTCCTTGTACTTCGCCTGCAGCTTCTTCAGCTCGGGCGCGACGCTGGCCATCGCGCGCATCGATTTGAACTGCTTGACCGTCAGCGGCGCCATCGCGGCGCGGACCAGCACCGTGAGCAGCACGATCGACATGCCCCACCCGACGCCGAACGTGTCGTGGATGAAGACCAGGATCGGCTCCAGCACGTCCACGATGAACTGCACGGGCGCGATGAGGGCGAGGAAGCTCATGAGGTCAGCGAGGGGGAGGCGGAGGCGAGAACAGGCGCTGGGCGTCGACGGGGTCGTAGCCCCCGTGACTGAAGGGGTTGCAGCGCAGGACGCGCCACGACGCCAGCACCAGGCCGCGAAGTATGCCGAACTCCTGCAGCGCCTGGACGGCGTAGGCCGAGCACGTCGGTTCGTACTTGCAGCGACGCGGTAGCGCCGGCGAGATCACGCGGCGGTAGACGAGGATCGGCGCCTGCACGACGCGCACGGCGGGCTTCATGGCGTCCCCGCCCGCTCGAGCAGCTCGCGCAGCGCCGCGCGCACGCCCTCGAGACCATCCCGCCGCGCGAGCTCCAGCGCCGTCGGCCGCGCCACCACCACGATGTCGTGGGCGGGCGGCACGAGCTGCGCCTCGGCGTCGAAGGCCTCGCGCAGCAGCCGCTTGACGAGGTTGCGGTCGACGGCGCCGCCGACCTTGCGTGAGACCGACAGGCCCAGCCGCGCCGGCTCGTCGGCGTCACTGCGCGCAAACACGTAGACGACGAAGTGCCGGTTGCCGTGCGAGCGGCCCTGGCGGTACGCGCGCTCGAACTCGGCGCTGCGCGACAGGCGCGCGCGGCGCGCTCGGGGTCCGCTGGCAACGCGACGCATCGGCTCGTCCACGCAGAGGAGCCTAGAGCGTTCGGGGGGCGGGCCCGCGGCCCGCGGTGCTCAGACGGTGAGCTTCTTGCGGCCCTTGGC
>JAHWJM010000238.1 GCA_019348435.1 Actinomycetota bacterium | reverse complement strand
GGTCCGGATCGGCGAGCGCGAGCGACGCCGGCAGCTCGCTGCTGCGCTTGAGCTGCCACTCCGTCAACGGCTGCAGGATTCCCCGCAGCGCCAGTGCGCCGCCGACGAAGCGCGGCGCCCAGATCCGCGCCGACCGCCGCGCCACGCCGCGTTCGATCGCGTCGACCGCCAGCGCCAGCGGCGCGGGCTGCGCGATGAACCTCGGCAGCGCGGCGGCGAGCCCCTGCGTCGAGGCGTGCGCGAAGCTCGCCTTGACGAGGTCGGTGTCGATGAAGCCGAAGTACGCGCAGCCGACGCGGGCGCCGGTGTGCGCGAGCTCGACGCGCAGGCAGTCGGTCATCGCCTCGACGCCGGCCTTGGAGGCCGTGTAGGCGCCCATCAGCGGCGTATGGCTCGCCGCGCTCAGCGACGAGATGTTCAGCAGGTAGCCGCGGTTGCGGACGATCTCGTCGAGCACCGCGCGGTCGGTGCGCCACGTGCCGAAGAGGTTGACCTCCAGCGTGCGCTCGAAGTGCTCGCGCGGCATCGTCGCCATGCGGCCCATGAACTGGATCCCGGCGTTGGCGATCGCGACGTCGATCCTCCCGAAGCGCGCGATCGTGCCGTCGACGGCGCTGCGCAGAGCGTCGTAATCGGTGACGTCGGCCTCGAACCACGCCGCGCGCGGCCCGAGCCGCTCGGTGAGCCTTGCGAGCTTCTCGGGCTCGAGGCCCACGAGCGCGACGTTGGCGCCCGCGGCGTGCAGCCGGCGTGCCGTCTCGGCGCCGATCCCGCGCGCCGCGCCGGTGATGAAGACGGTTCGCCCGGCGACGTCGTAGCGCGAGCGCAGCATCACGCCACCGCCTGCGCCGGAGCCCGTGCGTCGACGGGCGGGCGCATGATGTAGGCGCGCGTGTTGAAGCGCCGCGTGCGATGGCGAAAGCGCCACGTGAAGTCCGGCCAGATCGTCGTGTTCTTGCCCTCGGCGTCGAGATACCAGCTCGCGCAGCCCGACATCCAGACGGTGCCCGGCAGCTTGGACTGGATCTGCGCGTTGTAGGCGGCCATCGCGGCCGGGCGCACCTCGAACTCGGCGTAGCCCTGCTCGTCCATGACGCGCAGCGCGTCCATGACGTAGTTGAGCTGGGACTCGATCATGTAGATCATCGAGTTGTGGCCCAGGCCGGTGTTGGGGCCGATGAGCTTGAAGTAGTTGGGCAGCCCCTCGACCGTCGCGCCGAGGTAGGCCTGGATGCCGGACTGCATCCGCTCGGCCAGCGAGCCGCCGTCGCGGCCGCGCACGAGCCGCGCCGACGGCGGATCGGTGACATGAAAGCCCGTGCCGAAGATGATCGTGTCGACTTCGCGCGCGCTGCCGTCGGCGAGGATGATCGTGTTGCCGCGGATCGCGCTGATGGCCTCGGTCACGAGCTCGACGTCGGGCCGCGTCAGCGCCGGATACCAGGAGTTCGAGATCAGCACGCGCTTGCAGCCCAGCCGGAACTTCGGCGTGAGCTTGCGCCGCAGCACCGGATCCTTGACCTGCCTGCGCATGTGCGCCGCCGCGATCTTCTCGGCGCCGCTCATGATGTTCGGATTCTTGATGAAGCCCAGCAGGAGGCTCTCGCGGCTGCAGTAGACGCCGCCGCGGACCATCTTCTGCAGGAACGGCAGTCGCTTGTACAGGCGCCGCTCCAGGCGCGTCGTGGGCCGATCGGAGTGCGGCAGGACCCACGGCGCGGTGCGCTGGAAGACGTGCATCTGGCCGACGCGCTCGGCGATCTGCGGGACGAACTGGATCGCCGAGGCGCCCGTGCCGATGACGGCGACGCGTTCGCCGGTGAGGTCATGGTCGTGATCCCATTCGGCCGAATGGAACATCTTGCCCTTGAAGCTGCCCATGCCCCTGATCCGCGGGACCTGGGGATGGCTCAGCGGCCCGCTCGCGTCTACGAGCAGCTGCGCCGTCCAGGCGCCGCGCGAGGTCGAGACGTTCCATCGCTGGCGCTCGTCGTCCCACGCCGCCCCGGTCAGGTCATGGCCGAAGCGGATGTGCGGATACAGGTCGTGGTCGGCGGCGAGGTTGCGCAGGTAGCTCCAGATCTCCGGCTGGCGCGAGTATGTGCGCGTCCACCCGGGGTTGAGCGCGAACGAGAACGAGTACAGGTGCGAGGGGACGTCGCACTGGCAGCCGGGGTAGGTGTTGGCCTGCCAGGTGCCGCCGACCTCGTCGCCGCGCTCGATGAGGACGAAGTCCTCGATGCCCTGCTCCTTGAGCCGGATCGCGAGGCCGAGCCCCGCGAAGCCGGTGCCGACGATCGCGATACGCACGTGCGGCGCGTCTGCGCCGGCGTCCTCGTCGGGGGCGGGCGGGCCGGCCGGGACCTCGAGGACGCTCATCGCTCGGCACCGGAGCCGGCCGTCTGGCGGCCGGGGTCCTGCGGCTGCGGGCGCGCCCAGTCGGGCAGGTCCTCGTGCTCGCTGGTGGCGGCCGCGAGCCGCTCGCGCGGTGGCCGATCGCCCGGCTGCCCGTCATGGCCCACCTCGGCCAGCGGCGTGTCGCGCTGCGTGCCGGCGGTCGTGCCGACCCGATGCAGACCCCACGCGAGCATCGCCAGCAGCCCCATGGTGATCAACAACACGACGCCATAGGCACCGTAGGTGAGATCGTCGCCCTGCACCTTCGCCTCGCGCTGCAGCAGCTCCTTGTCGGCGACGAACTCGCGCTCGAAGCGCGGCGGCGCCGGGACGGCCGGCGCCGGGATCGCGCGGTCGGCCGGCGCGTAGATCGGCAGCGCCGTGATCGAGCGGCCCTTGTGCAGGCGCACCATGCTCTTCCACCTGCCGTGCACGGGAATCGGCTGCGTCGTGCGGTAGACGCCGTCGCCGACGCGCTCGAGGCGGTCGGTGATCAGCCGGCCGCCGCCCTGCCACGAGGTGACCGTGAACCACGTCGCGCCCTCGGCGGCGTCGCGCGGGTTCATCGTGATCGTGGCGTGAACCGTGCGCTCCTCGCCACCCTGCACGTCGGTCAGCGCGACCTGCGCCGACACGTCCTGCGTGTCCTGCTTGAACAGCGGGAAGGCGAGCAGCGCGAAGACGGCGAGCGCGGCCGGGATGACCGCGAGGCGCATGCGCCTGTCGTAGGGGATGACGTCGGAGTCCAGGCGGGCGCCGATCCAGGCGCCGAGGATCGACGCGGCCACGGCCATCGCCAGGCCGAACACGATCGTCTCGGGCAGGATCGCCTCGACCCACGGCAGCGGCATCCAGACGTGCGACCAGCCCCACTCGGCCGCGAGGCCGACGGTGCCGATGAGGGCGCCGGCCAGCAGGCCGAACGCGAGCGGGCGCTGCTTGACGGAGATGACCAGCGCGGCGGCCTCCACCACCAGCGCCTCGGCGATGTACAGCGGGAAGTGCGCGAGCGACTCCCCGAGCGTCTCGTGCACGCTGAACGCGAGCAGGCCGCGCATGATCAAGAAGAAGGCGATCGCCCCGAACAGCGCGCCGCGGCCGAGCCAGATGCGCGTCGCGACCAGCGTGACGCCGGCGGCGAGCATGATCAGCATCGGGTGGTAGATGAGCTGGAACTGCGGCACGCCGAAGTCGAACTCGCCCTGGAAGGTCGACATGCCGACGAGCAGGCCGCCGGGCAGCCAGACGACGCGCAGGTGGCGCACCCAGGCCAGCTCCTTGTGCATCACGCCGGCGCTCTTCATCGCCCGCACGACCTCGACCTGGATGATCGCGATCGCCAGCAGCGTCATGACCGCGCCGCCGATGAGCATGAGGTGCGTGGGGCCCCAGAGGGTGACGTCCTGGCCGAAGAGGCGATGCCAGACGTCGTCGAGCGGGAACGCGATCAGCGAGAACAGGCCGGTCGCGCACATCAGCACGCCGCCCAGCGGCGCGTACCAGTCGCTCGCGATGCGGATCGCCGTCGGTCCTGGGCGGTCGGCGCGCTCCTCGCGGCCGAGGCAGATCGCGAAGAAGCCGGCGGCGAAGATCCCGTACAGGCCGGCGAGGATGAAGAAGTGCCCGGGGTTGCCGAAGACGTTCTGGTCGCGGCCGCGGTCGATGTGCAGCGAGACGTCCCAGTACAGCCCGAACACGGCCGAGATGAGCGAGATGATCGCCAGGCCGCAGGGCAGCGAAGCCCAGGCCGGCTGACCCGACACCCTCTCGGAGAAGCGCTCGAACCAGCCGAGGGTGGGGATCAGCCCGGCGCGGTGGCCGAGGCCGCCCAGGAGCAGGAACATGATCGCGAAGCCGCCGATCGCTCCGGCCGCGCTGAGCTCCGCGGCGGAGGCACCGCCGGCACCAGGATCATCGACGGCGGCGGCAAGGACGGTGGCGGCTGCCAGCGCGGCGCTCATTGCACCACCGTAGCATGTAACGTCAGTTGGTGTCCAATAGACGGGCGCCGACGCCTACTGGTCTTCTTGTCCTCCCGCCGCCCGCGGGTTGCCCGTCGCCTGCCCCGCGTCGCCGTCGCGCTGGGGGCGCGTCGTCGGGGCGTGGTCGGCTTCGGAGTCGTCCACGACGTCATCCTCGGGATGGTCGTGGGCGTCGATGCCCATCCCGGCGGGCTGCTCCTCGGGGAGACCCTGGCCGGTGGTGTCGGGGCCCTCGGGCACCGCGGCGTCGTCATGTTCGTCTCTGTCGATGGTCACGCCCGGCTTGTACCCGCTTTGGCGTGTGATCGGCGCAGCCGCCCGCGGCGAGCACGCGCAAGACGACCCGGATGCAGTAGTGCCGGATGGACGACCGTCCTCGATCGCTCCGGCAGAAGTGCGTG
>JAHWJM010000237.1 GCA_019348435.1 Actinomycetota bacterium | reverse complement strand
CCGGGCGGCGCGGGCGGGGCCGCCTGGCGAGCGCGGGACGCCGCGGCGCCTTCGCCGGGCTTCGCCTTCCTCGCCGGCCGGCTGGGCCTCACGGCGCCCTACTTCGAGCCGCGCACGGCCGCGCTGCCGACGCCGTTCGACTACCCGCGCCAGTCGCAGCTCTGGGTCGCGCGCGACCTGCCGGACCCGCGCAGCACCGGGATCCTCTGGGCGGGCACCGCCCGCTGGGTCACGCGGGGCCTCGCGCGCCGCCTGCGTGGCTATGTCGACGACGGCGGCCGCGTCGGCGGGCACGAGCAGCTGGACGAGCACCGGCAGCGGTCCGCGCGGCGGCGCGAGGCCGTTGGCGCGGCGGTAGTGCAGCGCGCGCTGGGTGTGCGCCGACGCGCGGCAGGCGGCGATGGCGTCGAGCACCTGGTCGATTCCGCGGACGCCGAGGATCGTCTCGTGCTGTCCGGCGAACGAGCTGGCCAGGCCGTCCTCGTCGGCGGCCGACGAGCGCACCGCCACGAGCGGGTCGTCCGTGCCGGCACGCTCCCCGAGGCGCACGTAGGCCTCCTCGACGGTGGCGTCGTCCGGCGTGCCGGCGACCACGAAACCGTCGGGCACCGGCAGGCGGCGGGCGAGCGCGGCGAGCGCGGCGGCCTTCCCGCCCGCGCGGGCGGGGTCGCCGGCTGCGGCATCCTCGAACCAGAGGATCGGCGGGGACGCCGCGGGCGACGTCGGAAGAGCGAGAAGCGCGGTCGTCATGGTCGTGCACTCTCTCGCCGTGGCGGCACCGCAAAAAGGTGGGTGGCACGAGAGCTGTGGTGCGGCGACCCGTACCCGTTGAACGATGCCCTACGGTGCAGGGGTGGAGCGCGGCGCACGATGATCACCGTCATCGGGATCGGCGCCGACGGGTGGGCGAGCCTCGGCGAGGAGGCGCGCGCCGCCGTCCTCGGCGCTGACATGCTCGTGGGCGGCGATCGCCAGCTCGACCTGGTCCCGCCCGACGCCCCCGGTGAGCGGCGCCCGTGGCCCCGACAGCTGACGCAGCTCGTCGACGAGCTGCCCGCGCTCGAAGCAGGACGCCAGATCGTCGTGCTCGCCAGCGGCGATCCGCTGCTGCACGGCGTGGGCGCGACGATCCTCCGCCGCCTCGGCGACGAACACGTGCGGATCATCCCGGGCGTCTCCTCGTTCTCGCTCGCCTGCGCACGGCTGCGCTGGCCGCAGGGCGACGTCGAGCTCGTCTCCGCAACGGGACGGGTCGCGGAGGTCGTCGCGCCGGCGCTGCAGCCCGGCCGGCGGCTCGTCGTGCTCGGCTTCGGCCGCCAGACGGCGGCGCAGGTGGCGCGCGTCGTCCGCGAGCGCGGGTTCGGCGCGAGCCGCCTGATCGTGCTCGAGGAGGTCGGTGGTCCCGCGGAGCGCATCGAGGAGTCGACCGCCGACGATTGGGGGGAGCGCGACGCGGCTGCGCTGCATCTCGTCGCGCTCGAGGTCCGTGGCGGCGGGCCGCTGCTCGGGCGTGCGCCGGGCCTGCCCGACGACGCTTACGAGCACGACGGGGAGATCACGAACGGCGCGGCGCGCGCGGTGACGCTTGCCGCGCTCGTCCCCGTGCCGGGCCAGCTGTTGTGGGACGTCGGCGCCGGCAGCGGCTCGATCGCGATCGAGTGGCTGCGCGCAGCTCCCGGCGCGCGGGCGATCGCGATCGAGCGCGATGCGCAGCGCGCGCAGCGGATCGAGCGCAACGCGCTGGCGCTCGGCGTGCCGTCGCTACAGGTCGTGACCGGCGAGGCGCCGGCCGCGCTCGACGATCTCGGCGAGCGCCCGGATGCGATCTTCATCGGCGGCGGGCTCACGACGTACGGGCTGCTCACGCGATGTCGCAAGGCGCTGCAGCGCGGCGGGCGGCTCGTCGCCAACGTCGTCACCGTCGAGGGGGAGACGCTCGTCGCGCGTGCGCAGGCCGAGCAGGGGGGCCGGCTGACGCGGATCGCGATCGCCCACGCCGAGCCGCTCGGCGGCTTCACCGGCTGGCGACCTGCGTTGCCGATCACGCAATACGAGCTGCGCGTGCGGTGACGGTCCGGTAGGCGATCATCGCGCCGCCTCGAGCTCCAGGCGCGCGGCGGCCGCCGCCACCGACGGCAGGTCCCAGACTTCACCGTGGTAGCGCACCTCGAGGGCGTCCGCCGCACGGGCGGCGACCGTCACCGGCGCCGCCGGCAGCTCGCCACAGCGCCGCTCGCAGGCCGCCCAGTGCTCGGCGGGCTCGCGCGCCGAGCGGCTCAGCGCCCGCGCGCACGCCGCGGCACGCACGTCGACGAGGGCGCGCGAGCACGCCCCGGTCCCGGCGCAGGCGGTCAGCCCGACCCAGCCCGAGCCGCTCTCGAGCACGAGCCCGGCGCCGGCCAGCGCTGCGCGCATCGGCGCGACCTGGCTGCCGGCGAGGTCGACGAGCGTCACGGTGCGCCGCGCCGAGAGCCGCACGCCCGCGGGGCTCAGCCGGGCAAGCTCGCGCAGCAGCGACGGCCAGAGCTGGCCGAGCGGCGCGAGCCCGGTCAGCGCGATGCGCCCGTCGCGCTGCGACACGGCGCCGGGGCCGAACGTGCGGGTGCGCACGGCGCGCGCCACCGGCTCCAGCGCGAGGCCCAGGGCCGCGGCGATCGTGCGCGCGCCGCCCGGCGTCTCCGAGAGGCGCCACGCGTCGCCGCTGGCGTCGACGAACGCCTCGGCGGCGCCGAGGGCAAGGGCGACCGCCGCCGGACCGTCGCCCTCGAAGTCGAGCTCCCTGCCGTCGAGCGCGACGCCGAAGTGGCCGACGCCGCGCGCGACGACGATCACGTCGGGGCGGATCTCACGCCCGGCGCCGGTGCCGTCGTCGGCGAGAAAGCAGAAGCGAGCGGGGAGGTCGCGCAGCGCGTCGCTCGCGCAGATGCCGGCGTCGAGCAGCGCGACGATGTCGTCGACCTCGCCGACCGCGCCAAGCGCGCCGGGCGCCCGTCCCGCCAGCGGGCTGGCGAGGACGTTGCGCGCTCGGTCGTGAGCGACCGACGGCAGCAGCGCCGCGCCGTGCAGGCGGCCGGCCAGATCGCCGGCGACCTCCGCCCCCGCGCGCAGGCCGCGCAGCTGGAGGTTCGCCCGCGCTGTGACGTCGAGCAGGCCGTTGCCGAGCTCGTCGGCGGCCGCAGCGAGCGTCACCATGGCCTCGGCCGTGAGGCGTCCGCCCGGCACGCGCACCCGAGCCAGACGGCCGTCGGCGGCGTCCTGCAGGGCGACCACGCCGGGGCGACGGTCCTGTCGAGTGCGCGCATCCGGCGCTGGGGACGTCAAGACCGGCAACTCCAATCCCTCGTGGGTACCCGGCGAGACCGCCCCGGACGGCACCGGGTCCCTCACGTCGCCGGTCGCCAGTCTAGTTCGTTGGCGCGTGCGGACGCGGCCTCGGCATGCGACGCACGCGACAGCTAGCGTTCGCGGCCGTGACCTGGCCCGTCGCCTCCGGCTCGCTTCTGCTCGGTTTCGCCGTCGCGCAGCTGACGGGCGTGCGCCTGCTCGGCGGGATCGTGCTCGTCGCCGGCTGCGGGTGGTGCGCGCTGCGCTGGCTGCGCGGGGGCGGGCAGGGCCGATACGCGCGCACAGCCGCGCTCGTGGTCCTCTACGTCGGCGGGTTCGCCGTCTCGCACGTCATCGCGGACACGCTCGGCGCCTGGCCGTCCGTGCTCCTGGTGGCGGCAGTCGTCGGTGCCGCGACGTACGCGCTCGCCGACAGCGCCGCGTCGCGCGTCAGTCCTGCCCGCGCTCGACCTTGACGCCCTCGAACGTGACGTCGACCGGCTTCGTGAAGCGACAGCCGTTGATCTCGTCGTGGCGCATGAAGGTCGGCGGATCGATGTGCACCTTCAGCGTGTACTCGCCGTCGGCAGGCACCGTCCAGTTGCGCCCGTAGTGGTAGATCATCGGGTGCCAGAGCATCTCGTGCTCGTGCGTCCCGACCTCGTTGCCGTCGGGGTCGATCAGCGTCCCGGTGATCTTCAGGCCGGGCACGAAGCGCTCGTCTGAGGCATCGAGCACGGCGATCTCGACGTGCAGGTTCTCGTCGCCCGGCTCCTGCCAGTGCAGCTCGCCGTCCTGCCACATGTACATGCCCTCGGCCTCCTCGACGGCATAGCCGACGATGTAGTCGCCGGCCTTCTTCATGCCGCCGTCGTGGGCGACGCTCGTGGCCATGTGCTCAAGCGCCTCGCGGTAGGTCGAGCCCTGCTTGCGTGCGAGCTCGAGCTGCTTTGCATCGGCTTCGGAGCTGGTCGGATCCATCGGTGGCGGTTGTGTGCTCATGGCCGGCCGACTACCCCGTCGGCTCGGCCTGCACGCCGCGCGTTATCCGCTCGAACGAGCCCGCATCGGTCGGTGCCTCGCTGCAGATCATGAGCGCTGCGGGCCGGGAGCCGAGCCCGAATCGCCGCCACGTCTGCTGCGGGCGTGCGGCCCGCAGGGCGAGCAGCCCGGCGAGGCCGGAGGCGCCGGTCTCGCCGCAGCGCAGGCCGTCCTGCAGCAGCAGGCGGACCGCCTGCTCGGCATCGCTGTCCTCGATCGTGCAGAACGCGGTGATCCCGGCCGCCATGTCCGGCAGGGCGACCTGTGACGCGAGGCCGCAGTTCAGACCGGCCATGATCGAGTGGTGCGGCCCGGGCACGAGCACGGGGCGGCCGCCGTTGCGCACCGCATCCAGCGCGCAGCCGGCGCCGGCGGGCTCGACGCCGATGATCACGCGCTCGCCGTCGGCGAGCGCGCGCACGGCGGCGCAGGCGAGCGCGCCGACGCCGATCTGGATCGGC
>JAHWJM010000236.1 GCA_019348435.1 Actinomycetota bacterium | reverse complement strand
GGGCAGGATTTGCGCGAGGGCGGGCCCGCCGAGGGGGACGTCGACGAATGGGTCGAGGAGTGGCGGGCCTTCTTCGGCGCCCTGCGCGCCTTCTCGAAACCGACCATCGCCGCGCTGAACGGCGTCGCCGCCGGCTCGGCCTTCCAGTTCGCCCTGTTCTGCGATTTCCGGGTCGGGCATCCCGGCGTGCGCATGGGCCAGCCTGAGATCAACGCGGGCGTCGGCAGCGCCATCGGGCCGTGGATCATCCACACCGTCGGTCCGATCTGGCACGGCGGCAACAGCGGAGAGGACGATCTCCTCGCGAGTTGATATCGGACGGTCTTTCGGCTCGCTCAAGAGCGAGGCATTCGAAGCATCGCGCTCCCGTCGATCAGCACGGGCGCGTACGGATTCCCGATCGAGCGTGCCAGCCGGATCGCGATCCGAGAGGCGCGTGACTTCACCGCGGCGCAGCCCGAGGCAGTAGATGAGGTGCGATTCGTCTGTTTCGGCGCCGCCGACGCCGCGATCTGGCAGAAGATGGTCCACGCCGAGCGCATGGCGCCCGATCTGCGCCTCCCGCTGCTCCGCCGCGTCGCCGGGACGGGCGGCGGCGGCGGGTCGGTCGGGTCGGGCGGGTCCGTCGGGTCGGTCGGGCCCGCCGGCAGCGGCGAGTTCGTGAAGTACACGTCCGTGCGGCCGTTCGTGTCGCCGCCGGCCAGGTCCGACGCCTCGCTGGTGAACGTGACGAAGCGCCCGTCGCGGCTGACGTCGGAGGCCTGCGCCCGGCCGCCCGGCATCGCCTTGTTCTGCCCGCCACCGCCACCGCGCCTGACGCTGATCAGCTTCGTGTGGTGCGTGAGCAGATCGCGGCGGAACACGTCTTGGCGGCGGTTGCGGTCGCCTGCGACGAGGTTCGATGCATCAGACGAGAAGGTCACGAAGCGCCCGTCGGCGCTGATCGCCGGCGCCGACGAGCGACCGTCGGCGGAAACCTCCCGCAGACCGCGGCTCACGAGGGTCGTGGCGCCGGTCACCATGTCGCGGACGAACACGTCGTCGCTGCCGTTCGTGTCGCCGGGCACGAGGTTGTCGGCGCGCGACGTGAAGACGACCAGCCGGCCGTCGGAGGAGACGTCGGGCTCGGCTGACGCCCCGTTGGCCTCCGCCCCGTCGCTCGCCACGCTCGCTCGCACGAGCCCGGCTCCGGCGACCAGCACGAACACATCGGAGAAGCGGTTGGCGTCGCCGGCGACGAGGTTCGTCGCACGCGAGGCGAACGCGACGTGGCTGCCGTCGTCGTCGAGCACCGGCTGCCCCGAGGTCGCGTCCGCCGCCGCTCCGCCGAGGCCGGCGGAGACGAGCTCGACCGCGCCGCTGCCCTGGTCGTAGACGAAGACGTCGCGCTTGGATCCGTTGCCGTCGTCCTTCGGCGTGAGGTTCGTGGCCGCCGACGTGAAGGCCACCCGGCGCGCGTTCCCCGACAGCGCGGGCTCGATGCTCGCGCCGTTGGGGTTCCCGTTGGCGGCGAGGCGCACGCGCACGGTGCGCTGCGGCGACGGCCCCGCCAGCGCGACCGTGGCAGGACCCAGCACTCCGAGCGCCACGCCGGCGCTCAGCGCGATCCCCCGGATGGCGCCTGCTCGGCGGCGGCTCGGCACCGCTCAGTTGTAGCGCAGCCGTCGTGGTGGCGCCCCCGGTTGCGCGCGCCGGCGCGCCGTCTCGTTGCCCTTCCTCAGCGCCTCAGTCCGCACGTATCGATCGCCACCCGCCGCACGAAGCGCGACAGGCGCGGCAGGACCACCGGACGCTGCTGGGTGTCGGGATAGCGCAGCGTTCCCTCCTCCGTCTGCACGGCGAACCTGAAGAACTGAGCCGGCGGTGCCTTCGGGATGGGCTCGTCGTCGGTCTGCAAGAGCAGCAGGTCGCGCCGGATGTCGCGCGCCTCGATGATCTGCGCGCTCGTGAGGTTCTTCACGGGGCCGTCGTTGCAGCGGGCGGTCTGGTCGGACACGAGGAGCCTGAGCCGGGCGCCGGGGACCGTCCCGTAGCGCTCGACGACGAACAGGTCAGGCGACGGCGTGCCGCAAGCGACGGTCGCCAGAGCTGCCGCGGCCATCGCGGCCGCGACCGGCGCCCGATGCCACACTCTCGAGCTGACGCTCATGCCGGCCGTGCCACGCCACCGCGACGCGGGTCGCCGGCGCCGCTGAGCTCTCCCGTCTCCGGGTCGCGCGTCACCGCTTGGACGCCGCCGAAGAACATGCTCTTGGCGCGGAACGCCTTGATCTCGTACGGGTTGCAGCCCAGCTCGTCGAGCGGGATCCCCGGTTCGGCGTAGATGACGCCGCCCTCGAAGTGCACGCGCGGCTCCACGAGCGCGGCAGCGGCCGGCAGACCATGATCCACGACGGCGACGATCGTCTGCAGAAGCGCCGAGCGGATGCGGTTGGAGCCCGACGAGCCGAGGGCGACGTGCACGTCGCCCTCGGCGGTCACGACCGTCGGCGACATCATCGACGGCATCCGCCGGCCGGCCGGCGCGTGATGGAAGCCCAGCGGGCTGAGGTCCTCCTCGCCCATGATGTTGTTGACGTGGAGCCCGGTTCCGGGCACGAGGATGCCCGACCCCTCGCCGTTGGTGCACGTCACGGCGCAGGCGCGGCCCGCGGCGTCGATGACCGAGATGTGCGTCGTCGCCCCCAGGCGCGAGCCGAGGAACGTGTCGGCGAACCCAGGCTCGGCGAGCCCGTCGAGAAACTCCGGCGTGCGCTCGTCCTGGGCCTCGTCCATCGCGCGGATGATCTGCTGCAGCGACGGCGGGCCGGGTTCGGCGTCCAGCCGTCCCAGGGCGAGCGCCAGCAGGATCCCTCCGGCCGAGGGCGGGGGATTGGTGAAGACGCTGCGGCCGCGGTAGCGCACGCACAGCGGCACGCGCTCGATCGCCTCGTACCGGCTCAGGTCCTCCGCCGACAGGATTCCGCCGTGAGCGCCGATCCACTCCACGACCGCGGCGGCGATGTCACCGCTGTAAAACGGCGCGCAGCCCTCGCGGCCCAGGCACTCGATCGTGTCGCCCAGCGCCGGGTCGCACCAGCAGTCGCCGACGTTCAGCAGCGCTCCACCGGGCGCATAGACCGCCTCGCACTCCGGCGTGGTGCGCAGGATCCACTCCAGCAGGAGGATGACCTCGGCCTGTTGGGTGTTGACGACGACCCCGTCGCGCGCGAGCGCCGCCGCGGGGGCGGCCAGGTCGGCGAGCGCGACGGAGCCCCACCGGCGCACGGCGGCATCGATCCCCGCCGGGTTGCCGTACGTCCCGCAGGAGGCCGCGCCGACGTGGAAGATCTGCGTCGCGTCCCCGCCGAAGTCGACCTCGACGGGCACGAGCGGGGCCCGATCCTGCGGCTCGCGGCCGTAGCCGGGGGCGGCGACGAAGAAGTCGAGCAGCACCGGCGGCTTCCCCGGCTCTGAGACGAGCATGTAGCCGCCCGCGCCGGGGCCGCTGAGCAGCGGCTCGGCCACCCAGGAGGTCAGCATCGCCGCTACGGCCGCGTCGACCGCGTTCCCGCCGGCGCGCAGGACGTCGGCGCCGGCCTGCGCGGTCAGCGGGTGCCCTGCCGCGACCATTCCGGAGGCGCGTTGCTTCACGGCACGAGGCTAGCGGCGCGCCGCAGCGCGCCCTCGCGCCCGGCTCAGAACCGGCGCGGCATGAACTCGGGCACGTCGAGCTCGGTGACCCCGAGGCCGCCGCCCCGCCGCCCGGGTGCGGGCTCAGGCTCGGGCTCGGGCTCGGGCTCCGGCGCCCGTGGGCGGTAGTCCTCACGCTCGGCGGGAGCGCGGTAGTTGCGATCGCGCGGGTGGCGGTAGTCCTCGACCGGACGGCGGAAGTCCTCACGCCCGGCGGACGGCCGGGCCCCCCGCGTCACGCGCGGCTCACCCGCCGGCTCCTCGAGGCGGCGCCGCGCGGTCTCACCGCTGTAGCGCGTAGCGACGACCGTGACCCAGACCTGATCCTCCAACGTTTCGTCGACCATCGCGCCGAAGATGATGTTCGCCTCCGGATGGGCGGCCTCGGAGACCGCCTTGGCCGCCTCGTTGATCTCCCACAGCGAGAGGTCGCGGCCCCCGGTGATCGACAGCAGGATCGAATGCGCGCCCTCCATGCTCGTCTCCAGCAGCGGCGAGGACACCGCCGTGTTGGCGGCGTCGATGGCGCGGCTCTCGCCGGTGCCCATCCCGATGCCCAGCAGCGCGTTGCCGGCGTTGGCCATGATCGTCCGCACATCGGCGAAGTCGAGGTTGATGACGCCTGGCAGCGTGACGAGGTCGGAGATGCCCTGTACGCCCTGGCGCAGCACATCGTCGGCGACGACGCGTGACGCGAGGCCGATCGCGTGTGCCTCGTCGGCGCTCACCTTCTCGCCGAGCATCAGGATCTCGGTCGCCCGTCCCAGCCCCACCAGCCGCGGCAGCAGCCACGCATACCAATCCTGACCGCCGTCGGTGTGCCAATCGGCCCACGAAATCCCGGTGCGCAGCTCGTTGGCGCCGATCGCCTTCAGGTCGGCGAGCAGCTGCTCGAACAGCAGCACGGCCAGGGCGTTGTCAGCCGCCGTGCCGGTGATGGTGATCTCGTTGCCGCGGACGTGCACGTCGCTGGTCACGAGTCGCTCCACCGCCTTCAGCACCTGGTCGCCGCTGCCCAGCAGGGCGACCATGGACTGCTCGGGAGGCACGACGATGCGGCTGACCACGCGGTCGACGGCGGCGGGCACGGCTGAGGGGGTCGTGGAGGAGGCGCTCTCGGGGAGCTGGTTGTCAGCCATAGGGGGCGCGGTCGCGCTCGCTC
>JAHWJM010000235.1 GCA_019348435.1 Actinomycetota bacterium | reverse complement strand
CCTGCGGCGGGCCACGACGAGTTGCTCGGGGTCGATCTCGAGCCGCTGGGCCAGCTCGGCGCGGATGCGGTTGGCGCGGACGCCCTGGCGGGCGAGCAGCTCCAGCCGGGCGGTGGCGTTCTCGAGCGCCGCCCACACCGCGCGGCCTCGTGCCTCGTACGTGGACCGAACCTCGAACCCGAGCCGCTCGTAGAAGGCGATCGAGCGCTCGATGTCGGCGACATGGACGAGCGGCACGAGATCGCTGACGTCCGCGCCGCTCGCCGTCTGCTGCTCTCCGCGGTCCTCCATCACAGCCACCCGCGATCGCGCGCGACGCGCCAGGCCTCGGTGCGGTTGCGCGCGCCGGCCTTCCCAATCGCAGCGGAGAGGTAGTTGCGCACCGTCCCCTCGGAGAGGTACAGCCGCTGGGCGATCTCGGAGATCGGAGCGCCCGCCGCGCCGGCCTCCAGAACCTCCCGCTCGCGCGCCGTCAGCGGGCTGTCGCCGTCTTGCAGGGCCGCCGCCGCGAGTTCCGCGTCGACGACGCGCTCGCCCGCCACGGCGCGGCGGATCGCGTTCGCCAGGCGCTCGGCGGGTGCGTCCTTGACGAGGAAGCCGGAGGCGCCCGCCGCCATCGCGCGCCGCAGGTAGGCGGGGCGGCCGAAGGTCGTGAGGATCAGCGTCCTGCAGGCGGCAAGCTCGCGGCGCAGCGCCGCCGCGGCCTCGATGCCGTCGATCCCGGGCATCTCGATGTCGAGCAGCGCGACGTCCGGCCGCGTGGCGAGCGCCGCCGCGACGACGTCGTCGCCGCAGGCCACCTGGGCGACGACCTCGAAGTCTGGCTCGAACGCGAGCAACGCGGCCAGTGCGCCGCGCACCATGCCCTGGTCCTCCGCGATCAGGATCCGGATCATCGCGTCGCCAGCGTCCTGGGCACGGGGACCCGCGCCACGAGCCGGAAGCCGCCGTCCGGTGCGCAGCCCGTCTGCAGGGTCCCGCCCGCCTCCGCCAGGCGCTCGCCGAGGCCGCGCAGGCCGCTCCCGTCGCCGCCGGCGTCCGTCACGCCCGCCCCGTCGTCGTGCACCTCGAGCTCGACCGTCTCGTCTGCCTGGCGCACGGCCAGTTCGCAGCGCCGCGCGCCGCTGTGGCGGATCACGTTCGTCGTCGCCTCGCGCACGGCGAATCCCAGGATCGCCTCGATCGCTTCCGGGAGCGGCCCGTCGGCGCGCACCGTCGCTTCGATGCTCGCCGCCTCGAGCGCGTCCCGCGCGCGCTCGAGCTCTGTCGCGAGGCTGCCGCGGCGCAGGTCGCGGACCGCCTCGCGCGCCTCCTGCAGTGACTGCCGCGCGACCGCCTCGACGTCGTGGATCTCATGCGCCGCAGCCAGCGGCTCGTCGCGCTCGATCAACCGCCTGGCCAGCTCGCCCTTCAGCGCGATCACAGAGAGGTTGTGGCCCAGCAGGTCGTGCAGGTCGCGCGACAGCCGCAGGCGCTCCTCGCTGATCGCCAACTCGGCGACCCGCGCGCGTGCGGCGTCCAGCTCCGCGACCAGCCCGGCGAGGCGCCGTACCGCCAGCACCAAGACCCCGAACATCAGCGCCTGCAGCACGACCGACTCGTCGGCACCCGCCAGCGCGGCTGCGACCGCGGCCGCCGTCGCCACGCCGGCGGGCGCGACGCGCATCGGCAGCGCGAGCGCTGCCGCCACGCTCAGGTAGACCAGCAGCCCGATCCACTCCCCGCCGAGCGCGCCCGCGAGGGAGACCGCGAGCGCCGCGATCGCCCCCACCAGAGTCAGGCCCTCCGCTCGCCGCGCGTCGGCGAGCCACGGCAGGATCCAGAACAGACGGAGGTACAGGCCGATGAACGCCGCCAGCCCGGCAGCGGCTAGCGCCTCCTCGAGTCCGGAGCGGCGGCCGCCGGCGAGATCGGCGAGCGGGTAGGCGAGGAAGAGCAGGCCCGCCGAGCCGCACGCCAGCCGGTGCCACGGCGCGCTGCGCGGATCGAACCAGAACGCGCCGAACCACCCGCTGACGTCCCCACGCTGGCCGCTCATCGCCTCTCACCGAGCCTACGCCAGGCGAGCGTTCCCAGCGCCGCCGCGCCGGCCGTCCAGGCGCTCAGCGCCGCCACGGCCACGAGTGGGAGCCCGTGGCCGCGCACGGCCGCCCACCCGAGCTCCGCCGCGCCGGTCGTGGGCAGCCCGTGCGCCAGCGTCTCGAGCGCCTGCGGCAGGTCGGAGGGCTCGGTCAGCATCCCGCCGAGCACCCAGAGCACGATGATGGCGCCACTCGCGGCGCCCTGCGCGGCCTCGGGATCCGAGACCGCGAGCCCGATGACGACGCCGATCGCCGCGAAGGGCGCGGCGGCGACCCACAGCACCAGCCCCAGCTCCAGCCACGTGCCGGCGCTGAAGCGCACGCCCTGCGTGAGCGCGGCGGCGACGAGCACGAGAGCGACCGAGGGAAGCGCGAACGCCATCGCCGCCGCGACCTTTCCGGCGATCGCAGAGCTTGCCGGCAGTGGCATGGCCCGCAGCTGGCGCAGCCACCCGCTCGCCCGCTCCTGGGCCAGCGGCGGGCCGCTCGCGAAGATCCCCGACAGCAAGGTGCCGAGCACCGCGAAGACGACCATCGCGTCCGCATCCGGGGGCAGGCTCCCGCTCGGCTTGTCCTCGACGAGCGCGGCGCGGAAGAACACGAACAGCGCTGCCGGCAGCGCGATCCGAAACAGCAGGGCATCACGGTTGCGAAGCTGCCGCAGCATCTCCAGCCGCACGTACGCCCCCATCACACGACCTTGTCGGCGAGCGCGAGGAAGGCGTCCTCGAGGCCACCCCGGGCGACCGAGAGGTCCGCGACCTCCGGGAAGCGCTCGAGCAGCACCCGCACCGTACGCTCGGCATCGATCGTGTGCAGCGTTATATGGCCGCGCTCGACTTCGACGCGCTCGACCGCCGGAAGTCGCGCGAGCGCCTCCAGGGGGATGCGGCCGGCCTTGAAGCACACCGCTGCGGCCTTCGATCCGGCCGCGCCGAGTGCGTCGGGCGACGCGTCGGCCACGAGCCGGCCCTTGGACAGCACCACCACGCGGTCCGCGACGTCGTCCGCTTCCTCGAGCTGATGCGTCGCGAACACGATCGAGCGGCCGGCGCCGACGTACTCCCTCACTCGGCCCCAGAAGGACCGACGGGAGGGCAGATCCATCGCCGCCGTCGGCTCGTCGAGCACGAGCAGCCGCGGCCCGCCGGCGAGGGCGAGCGCGAGCCGCACGCGCTGCTGCTCGCCGCCCGACAAGTCCTCCACCCACCGTCCGGCGATCGCCTCGAGGTCGCCGACCGCGAGCGCCTCCGCGAGCGGCAGCGGCCGGGGATGGAGCCTTCGGGTGAGCGCCACCAGCTCGGTGACGGTCGCCCGCGAAGGCAAGCCGCTCACCTGCAGCATCGCGCCGACCGCCCCGCTGCCGATCGCCGCGCGCGGCGTCGTGCCGAGCACGCGCACGACCCCCTCGTCGGGGCGCAGCAAGCCGAGCAGCAGCTCGAGCGTCGTCGTCTTGCCCGCCCCGTTGGCGCCCAGCAGGGCGACCGCCTCGCCCGGCGCGACGTCCAGCGTCAGATCTTCGACCGCGACGCGGTCTCCGAAGCGCCGCGTGACCCGGCGCAAGCTCACCATCGGCTCAACCATCGGTCTCGACGCTACGCGGCGATCGCGCCCTGCGGTAGTGCTCGATGTCGAGACTTCGGCGTGACATCCGTCACATCACGCCCTCAGCGGGCGCGTTCGCTGTGCCGAGTCGCGTGACCGATGTCACGTCGAGCTCCGGACATACGGGCACTACCGTGCCGACGGCCGCGCGACTAGCGTCGTCGACGATGTCTGAGCCGGGCTTGTCCCACCTCGCTCGCCTCGTGATGTGCTCGCGCTCGCGGATCTCAGCCTCGAGGTCGGCGCGGGCGAGACGTGACCCTGCTCGGCCGCGAAGGGGCTGGTGAGACGGCGGTGCAGATGCTCGTTCCCGAGGCCCGGCGGCCGCGGAGACGTCAGGTCGCGCGATGAGTCTTCGCGCGCCTCGCGGTCTGTCAGGCCACGACGACAAGAGAGGAGCGAAACGATGCACGACGGACGACGGATGGCCGAGCAGCGCCAGGCAGCCGCCTTGTCGCGCTCACCGGCACAGCAGGCGGGGACCGCCTACGCGGCGCCCGTGGCCACCACGCCAGCCGTGCACGCCGAGGCACTGGTCAAGTGCTACCGCAGCCGTGCGGGGGTCGTCGAGGCGGTTCGAGGGGTCGACCTCACGGTCGAGGCCGGCGAGGTGTTTGCCTTCCTCGGGCCCAACGGTGCCGGCAAGTCGACGACGGTGCGGATGCTCACGACGCTGTTGTCGATCACCTCGGGCACCGCGCGCGTGGCGGGCGTGGACGTGAGCCGCGAGCCCGCCCGCGAGACGCCGTATCGGCGTGGCGCTGCAGGAAGCCGGCCTCGACCCTCGCCAGACCGGCCGCGAGCTGCTCGTCCTGCAAGGCCGGTTGTTCGGCCTCTCGACGCCCGACGCCTCGGCGCGTGCGCAAGAGCTGCTGGCGCTCGTCGGGCTCGAGGACTCCGCAGACCGCCAGATCAAGGGGTACTCCGGCGGAATGAAGCGCCGGCTCGATCTCGCCTCCGCGCTCGTGCACGAGCCCGACGTCCTGTTCCTCGACGAGCCCACAACGGGTCTGGACCCCGCGAGCCGGCTGACCGTCTGGGACAGCGCGCGCTCCGAGAGTCGGCGCGCACGCCCGAGGCGCTGCTGCCGACCCTGTTCATCCCGATCTTCTTCCTCGTCGTCAACACCGGACAGGCGGGCAAGATCTTCCCGGCGGCGTCCACATCCTTT
>JAHWJM010000234.1 GCA_019348435.1 Actinomycetota bacterium | reverse complement strand
AGCATCCGGCGCCCGGCCTGGTGCAGGCAGACGTGCGAGGGGGCGTGCCCCGGCGTCTCGTGGACCGTCCAGTCGCCGAGGTCGGTCTGCACGGTGACGCCGGGGAGCAGCTCGCGGTCGGGCTGGACGGGCCCGGCGACGCCGAGCCCCTGCCCGCGCCGGGCCTCGGCCCAGCGGCGCAGCGGCTCCTCGGGCACGCCGCTCTGGCGGGCGACCTCGATCCGCCGGGCGAGGGTCTGCTCGGGATCGTCGGCCTGCGCGGTGAGGTGCGCATGGTTCGGGTGCATCCACAGCTCGCAGCCCGCGCGCTCGACGATCACCGCCGCCTGGCCGCAGTGGTCGGCGTGGGCGTGGGTGCAGACGAGCAGCCGGACGTGCTCGAGGCGCAGCCCCACCATGTCGAGCGCGCGCTCGAGGTGGCGCTCCTCCAGCCGGATGTGGCTGTGCTGGCTCATCGAGCGCGGCGCGACGCCGATTGCCTCGACCGGCGGGGCGTTGGAGAGGACCGGCACGACGAGCAGCAGCTCGACCTGCACCGACCACGGCCAGCGCGCCGCCATCGGATCCTCGATCGTTGGGTCGGAGATGACCTCGGCAATGCCGAAGACCCGCTGCCAGACCGAGGCGTAGAGCACGAGGCGGTCGCCGCTGGACATCCGCGGCCGGCGCGGGAACGCCGTGCGGCCCGGGTCGATCAGCCAGCTCCCGGCGGCCAGCCAAAGGTCGGACATCGGAGCGTCGCCCGTCCCGTGCGCCTTGAGGAAGACCGCGCGATGCACTCGTTGGGTCGCGCGAAGAAGCCGCTCAGCGCCAGGGCACAAGCGTGCGCAGGCGCCGGCCCGTCCGGGCCGCCGCGCCGCGCATCCCGGGCGCTGCCTCGGCGCCGGCGATCGACTGCGCGAGCAGCTGCATCGGGTGAAACAGCGCCAGCGGGCGGCCCTTGCGCTGCAGGTGCGCGGCGATCTGCAGCGTGCAACCCGGGTTCGCCGCGGCGATCGCGTCGGCTCCGGTCGCCAGCAGGTTGTCGGCCTTGCGCGCGCCCAGCTCGGCCGCAGGGCCGGGGCGGGTGAGGTTGTAGATCCCGGCCGAGCCGCAGCACAGCTCCCATTCGGCGGGCTCGACGAGCGTCAGGCCCGGGATCGTGCGCAGCAGCTGGCGCGGCTGAGCGCGGACGTTCTGCGCGTGCGCGAGGTGACAGGCGTCGTGGTAGGCGACGGTCATCTCGACGGGATGGCGCGTGGCGCGCGGCGCGTGCTCGGCGAGCAGCTCGTGCACGTCGCGCGCGCGGGCGGCAAGTGCCGCGGCACGCTCGCTCCACTGCGGATCGTCGCGCAGGAGGTGGCCGTAGTCCTTGATCGCCGAGCCGCAGCCCGCGGCGTTGACGACGACGTGGTCGAACTGCTCGAAGGCCTCGATCGTCGCCTTCGCCAACGGCAGCGAGTCCTCCTCCTGGCCGGCGTGCAGCCCGAGCGCCCCGCAGCAGCGCGGCGCCCGCGGCGCGTGCACCTCGAAGCCCTCGGCGGCGAGCACCGCGACCGTCGCGGCGTTGACGTCACCGAAGTACGCCCGCTGCACGCAGCCCTGCAGGAATCCGACCGTCCCGCGCTTCTCCCCCACGGCTCGCGTCGTGGTGGGCAGGCGGCGCACGCCGTCGCGCAGCGTCACGGGCGGCGCGAGCTCGCTCAGGGTGCGCAGCGTCGGCCAGCGGTCGAGCAGGCGCCAGCGCTGCGCCCGCGCCGTGAGACCGCAGCGCCGCGCGAACACGAGCACCGGGACCGTCGCGCGCAGCCGCGACGGGTGCGGGAACGTGGCGAACAGCACGCGCCGCAGCAGGCGCTCGCGTGGCGTGCGCGGGTGGTTGCGCTCGACCTGCTGGCGCGTGTCCTCGATGAGCAGGTCGTAGCGCACCCCCGACGGGCAGGCCGTGACGCACGCCATGCAGCCCAGGCAGTTGTCGAAGTGCCCGACCATCGTGTCGCTCAGCGTGCTGTCGGCCTGAAGGCCCTCGTGCATCAGCACGATCCGTCCACGCGGCGAGTCCATCTCCTCGTTCCACAGGACGTACGTCGGGCACGTCGGCAGGCAGAAGCCGCAGTGCACGCAGTCCTCGATGAGGTCGATCTCGGGCGGCTTGTGGGTGTCGAAGGCGGTCATCGTGTCGCTCGCGGGAGCACTAGATACCACCGACGAAGATGCCGGGGTTGCAGGTGCGCGTCGGGTCGAAGCGCTGCTTGACGCGGCGCATCAGCACGACCGCGGGATCCTCGACGTGATCCCACGGGTCCAGGTGCGCACGCACGTACGACGGCGCGTCGAGCACGACGCAGGGCGACGGCGCGAGCACCTTGCGCAGCCGCGCGATCGAGGTGACGAGCTCGCCGGGCGCGGTCGCCGGCAGCCCGACCCACCACAGGCCGAGCGCCGCGCGGCCCACGAGCGTGGCGCCCGCGATCTGCGCCGCGATGCAGGCGTCGGCCAGGCCCGTGGGGCGGCCGGAGACGCGCACGATCGCCCCGCCGTCGACGCTGCGCTGGGCGGCGCGCTGGTGCGCCCACAGGGCGTCGTCGTCCTGCGTCACGCTGACCTGCACGCCGAGCTGCGCGAGCAGGCGCTCGGCCGCCTCGGCCTGCGCGGCCGCGGCGATCCCCGCGAAGCGCGCGAGGATCGCGCCGCGCTGCGCCTCCCAGCGCACGTCGAGCGCCTGCGCCTCCAGCGAGCTCGTGGCGAGG
Organism: Actinomycetota bacterium; assembly: GCA_019348435.1. GTDB lineage: Bacteria > Actinomycetota > Thermoleophilia > Solirubrobacterales > Solirubrobacteraceae > CADCVQ01. Next base: position 2,132 of record JAHWJM010000234.1, on the reverse strand, counting down.
GCGACCGCGGCGCGCTGCAGCACCCCCGGATCGTCGGTCGTGCCGAGCGCCGTCGCCCGCGCGGGGGCGACCGGATGCAGCCGCACGGCGATCTCGCAGATCAGGCCGAGCGTCCCGAACGAGCCGCTGTAGAGCTTGGCGAGGTCATAGCCGGCGACGTTCTTGATGACCTTCCCACCCGCGTGCGCGAGCGATCCGTCCGACAGGGCGACGGTGATGCCGAGCACGAGGTCGCGGGCGGCGCCGTAGCGGTGGCGCAGCGGCCCGGAGTCGCCGGCCGCGACGGCGCCGCCGAGCGTCGCTGCGTCGCCCTCCCCGAGCGGCGGGTCGAGCGCCAGCATCTGGCCGCTGTCGGCGAAGCGCTCCTCAAGTTCGCGCAGCGACACGCCCGGCTGCACGATGGCCGTGAAGTCGCCGCGGTTGTGCTCGACGACGGCGTCCAGGGCGGCCGTGCGCAGCTCGACGCCGCACTCGCCCCCGGGACTGCCCCACGGCTTCGTCCCCGCACCGGCGATCCGCACGCCGACGGCGTCGGCGGCGCAGTCCTGCAGCAGCGCCGCCGCCTCCTGCGCCGTCTCCGGCGCCTGGCTGCGCACCTCCTGTGCTCTCAAAATCGCTCCGCGATGCCGTCGCGCTCGAGCGGGTGTTGGCGGTACGGCCCCGGCACCTCGCCGCACAGGCGCGGCGTCGGCATGACCTTGCCGGGGTTCGCCAGCCCGCGCGGATCGAACGCGCAGCGCAGGTGCTGGAACGCCGCGAGGGCGGCCTCGTCGAACATGCTCGGCATGTAGCGCTTCTTGTCGACGCCGACGCCGTGCTCGCCGGTGATCGAGCCGCCCGCGTCGACGCACGCCTCGACGATCTTTCCGGAGAGCTCCTCGGCACGCTCGGCCTGCGCCTCGCCGTCGTAGAGGACGAGCGGATGCAGGTTGCCGTCGCCGGCGTGAAAGACGTTCGCCACGCGCATGCCGTACTCGTCGGCGAGCGCGCCGATGCGAGCCAGCACCTCGGGCAGCTTCGTGCGCGGGATGACGCCGTCCTGGACGAAGTAGTTCGGCGCCAGGCGGCCCATCGCGGCGAAGGCGGCCTTGCGGGTGCGCCAGATCAGCGCGCGCTCGACGTCGTCTTCGGCGATCCGGATCGACGTCGCGCCGTTGCGCTCGCAGATCGCCACGACGTCGTCGAAGCAGGCGTTGCACTCGGCGAGCGACCCGTCGAGCTCCACGATCAGCGCGGCGTCCGCGTCGGTCGGAAAGCCCGCGCCGACGGCCTGCTCGGCGGCTTGGATCGTGAGCGCGTCCATCATCTCGATCGCTGCCGGCAGGATGCCGGCAGCGATGATGGATGACACCGCGGCGCCGGCGTCGTCGGTCGACCGGAAGCCGGCGAGCAAGGTGCGCACCGCTTCGGGTGTGCGCATCAGGCGCACCGTCACCTCGGTGGTGATGCCGAGCGTGCCCTCCGAACCCAGGAACAGGCGGTCGGGCGACGGGCCCGCGCCGGAGCCGGGGAGCCGCCGGGTCTCGACCACCCCGGTGGGCGTCACGACCCGCAGCGACTCCACGAAGTCGTCGATGTGGGTGTAGTTCGTGGCGAAGTGGCCGCCGGCTCGCGTCGCGATCCAGCCCCCCAGGGTGCTGTGCTCGAAGGACTGCGGGAAGTGCCCGAGGGTGAAGCCGCGCGCCCGCAGGGACGTCTCCACCTCGGGGCCGAGCAGGCCCGGGCCGAGGCTCGCGGTCATCGAGACCGGGTCCACCTCGACCTCCCGAAGCAGGCGCAGGTCGCCGACAAGTTCTCGATCGTCCGCTCGCTGCACCGCCGGCCGATCTCCCAGGGCGGTCGGGATCACCTCTCGCATCGACTCGTGGCGCTGGGGCTGACCGAGCGGTCGGCGGTGCTGGTGCTGTACGCGGTGAGCGCGGCGTTCGGCGTACTGGCGGTCGCGTCCAATCACCTGGACGGCATGCTGTCGCTGCTGCTCGGGTCGCTGCTGGCGCTCGGCGTGGCCTTCTTCGGCATCTATCTGGCCCAGGTGCGCATCTACACCGAGGCCGACTTCAAGAAGATCCAGGGCGAGCCGGGTATCGTCGGCAAGCTCGTGATCGGCGGAACCTGGCTCTACAAGCGGCAGG
>JAHWJM010000233.1 GCA_019348435.1 Actinomycetota bacterium | reverse complement strand
CGCCGACCACGCGGTGAACATCGGCGAGCGGGTGCGTTACATGGTCACCGGTTGGCTGCCCGAGCACACCGGGGCGGCCCGCATCGCCGCCGCCGGCAGCGGTGGCCTGCTCTTCTTGCCGCAGCTGCTCGGCGAGCGCGCGCCTGACTGGGCGGGCGACCCGCGGGGTGCGTGGGTCGGGCTCACGCGCGCGCACGGGCTCGAGCACCTGCTGCGCGCGGCGGTCGAAGGCGTCTGCATGCAGCTCGCGATCGTGCTCGCCGCCCTCGGCGACGCCGGCGCCGAGGTGCGCGAGATCCGCGCCACCGGTGGCTTCACGCGCAGCGCACTGTGGCGAGCGATCCTCGCGGCCGTCCTGGGGCGGCCGATCGGCTTCGCGGCGTCGCGCGAGGGATCATCGCTCGGTGCGGCATTGCTGGGCATGACGTCGCTGGGAATGCTCGAATCGCTCGACCGCGCCGCCGAGCTCGTCGCGGTGACGCACGTCGAGCGGCCCGATCCCGCCGACGCCGAGGCCTACGCCCGATTGCTGCCGCACTTCGAGTCCGCCTTCGCCGCGCTGAGCCCGACGTCCGCGGCGCTCGCCGATCTGCAGGACGTCCTGCCGGTCGCCCCGCAGCCCGACGCTCGAGGGCATCGGCCGCCCGGTCATCGTCGGGCACCGGATGGTGGGTGAGGACTCCGTGAGACCTGCTGGTGCTGCGCCGATGTCTCGGCGCATAGTGGTGATGCACTTCTGGAGGCCGATGGCAGCGCATCAGCCGGGGCGGAGCCTCCATGTCGCCCGCCCCTACGCCGACCTCGGAGAACCTCCACATGCTGATCAAGTACCTCCTGCCCGGAGTCTCGCTGGCGCTTGCCGTCGCGCTTGCGCCGGCCGCCGTTGCCGCCAAGCCGGCCAAGCCGGCGCCCGCCTCGGCCCTCACGATCGCCGCCAAGCCCACGATCATCGTCTTCTCCGGCGCCACGACGCTGAGCGGCCGCCTCAGCGGCGCCAAGGTCGATGGCGTCAAGGTCCGCCTCGAGCAGGACACGACCCGTCCCTACGGCGACAGCTACACCGCGACGGGCACGACGGCGCTGACCGCGAGCAACGGGCGCTACACGTTCGGCGTCAAGCCGCTCGTGAACACGCGCTACCGCGTCGTCGCGCAGGCCTCGCCGCCCGTCGCGAGTCCCGCGACGCTCGTGCGCGTCCGCATCCGCGTCGGCCTGAACGTCTCCGACACCACCCCCGCCCGCGGTCGCCTCGTGCGCTTCTCGGGATCGGCCTCGCCCGCCCACGACGGGCGGACGGCCTACATCCAGCGCCGCTCGGCGACCGGCCGCTTCATCACGGTGGGGCGGACGACGCTGCGCGACGCCGGTAGCACCCGGTCGACCTACAGCCGCCGCCTCCGCGTGTCGCGCAACGGCGTCTATCGCGTGAAGGTCGTCGGCGACGCCGACCACATCAACGGCTTCAGCCGGCTGCGGTCACTCACCGTCCACGGCTAGCCGCTGCCGGCGGCGGCGTCTGGGAAGCGATAGGTCCCTATGCCGCCGCGGCCGCGCCCGCCACCGAGCGGTACGCATCGGCGAGGCGCCGGATGCCCTCGTCGATGCGGTCGTTGGTCACGCCTGAATACGCGAGGCGCAGCGTGTTCTCCCCGCCCTCGAGCAGGAAGTCGGTGCCCTTGACGAACTGCACCCCGCGCTCGGCGGCGGCGCCGAACAGCGCCGCGACGTCGGTGCCCTCGGGCAGCTCGACCCACATGAAGTAGCCGCCCTCCGGAAGCGTGTACCGTGCCTCCGGGAGGTGCTCCTTCAGCGCCGCGTCGAGCGTCGCGACGCGCTCGGCGAGCGCCGCCTTGACGGTGGCGATCGAACGGTCGATCGCGCCCGAGGCGCAGAACTCGTAGACGATCGCCTGGGCGACCATGTTCGGCGAGATGTACGTGTTCGTGGCGAGCTTGGCGATCTTCGCGATGAGCTCGGCGGGACCGACGAGGTAGCCGACGCGGATGCCGGGGCAGACGGTCTTCGAGAACGACGAGGCGTAGACGACGCTGTCGTGCTCGTCCATCGAGAGCATGGTCGGCAGGTCCTCGCCGCTGAAGCGGATGTGCTTGTACGGGTCGTCCTCGAAGATCATGAAGCCGTGCTGGGCGGCGAGCGTGAGCAGCTCGCCGCGCTTGGCTTGCGAGAGCGTGTATCCCGCGGGGTTCTGGAAGTTCGGGATGACGTGGGCGAGCTTCGGCGTCACGCCGCCCTCGATCAGGTCGCGCAGCTCGGCGACGTCGATGCCGTCCGTCTCGAGCTCGACCATCCGCACGGCGGCCCCGTGCGAGCGCAGGTTCAGCAGCGTGCGGTCGTACGTCGGCTTCTCGACGACGACGGCGTCGCCCTCGGCGACGACCGTCTCGAAGAGGAACGCGTCGGCTTGCATCGAGCCGTTCGTGACGAGCACGTTCGCCTCGTCGACGGCGTGCTGCTCGGCGATCCAGCGGCGCAGCGGCACGTAGCCGATGCTCGTCCCGTAGGCGGTCGCGCCGCCCGGGTCGTTGGTGAAGGCGCGCGTGGCGGCGTCGCGCAAGCCGTCGACATCGACGATGTCCAGCGAGGGCGCGCCGCGCGCGAAGGAGATGGTGTCGGCCATGTGGGTGCGAGGGTAGCGGTCGGCCGTGTGCGGGCTCGAACCGGGGCAGGCCTGAGCCGATGGAGCTGCTGTCCGCCGAGCACGTCGGGGCGCTGCTGGCGACGGTCGTGTTGGCGGCGGCGGCCGCGCTGCTGCCGCGGGCGCGACCGGGCGGCTGGGTGGTGCCGGCATCGCGTGCGCTGGCGATCGTCGTGCTCGCGGCCTATCTCACCGAGCACGCCGTGTCCGCGTCGCGCGGCATCTGGTCGGTGCGCAGCAACCTGCCCCTGCATCTGTCCGACGCGGCGACCGTCGTCACGGTGCTCGCGCTGTGGACCGCACGCCCGCTGCTCGTCGAGCTCACCTACTTCTGGGGGCTGACGGGCTCGCTGCAGGCAGCGCTCACGCCGGGCCACGACCGCAGCTTTCCGGACCCGTTGTTCCTCACGTACTTCGTGACCCACGGCGGCATCGTCGTCGCGGCGCTGCTGCTCGTCGTCGGCCGCGGCATCGTGCCGCGGGCGGGCGCCGTCTGGCGCACGTTCGCGGCGACGCTCGCAGTGGCGGCGGCGGCCGCCGCCGGCACGCTCGCGAGCGGCGGCAACTACATGTTCCTGCGCCACAAGCCGCCGAACTCGCTGCTCGACCTGATGGGGCCGTGGCCCTGGTACATCGCGACGGCGGGACTGGTTGGACTTGCGATGTTCGCGCTGCTCGCGGCCCCGTTTCGCGGGCGCGAGGGTGGCTGACCGAGGGTGGACGGGGGTCTTCAGAACGCCGTCGCGAGCGCCAGCGGGAACACGGCGCCCGCGCCGCGCCGGCGCAGCTGGCCGCCGGTCATCGCGAGCGTCCAGCCGCTCAGGCGCGTGTCGTCGAGCAGCAGGCAGCCGTCCGGCGGCGGGTCCGCGACGACGCGAAAGGCACCGCGCACGTTGGCCGCCTGCAGGGCGGCGTTGGCCATCTCGCGCTGCGGCGGCCTGTCGCCGGTGCGCTCGAGCAGCGCCAGGAAGGCGATGCCCAGCGTGCCGGCGAGGCGGCGCGCGAGGTCCTCGACGACGCCCGGGTAGCGCGTCGAGGGCACCACCGTGATGAACCCCACCGCGGGGTTCCACGCCCGCACGAGGCGGTCGATCGCATCGAGCAGCTCGTCTGAGAGATGCCCCTCGCGGAGCCCGGCCTGCAGCACCGGAGCCCAGCCGCCGTCGCCGAGCCGGGCGAGCGCGCGGCCCTCCTCGACGACGAACTCCGGTGGGATCCTCCGCATGCGCCCTTCGCCGTCGGGCGCCATCTTCTTGCTTTCGAGCTTCAGCGGCTGCGAGCGCAGGTGGTCGAGCGCCTCGCGCACGAGCCGCGGATCCAGCGGGCCGTCGTAGCGCGGCTGCGTGCACACCGAGCAGCGCCCGCAATCCTGTGGATCGGGGTCGTCGAGCTCCTCCTGCAGGGCGCGCATGAGGCAGCGCCCGTCGGCGCCGAAGCGCGCCATCGTCGCCTGCTCGCGGCGGCGCAGCGCCGTGATGTGCTCGTAGCGCTCGGCGTCGTAGGACCAGTCGCTGCCGCCTTCGCGCACCCAGCGGCCGCCGTCGCGCGAGACGGCGCCCTCGACGTCGAGCACCTTCAGCATCGCGTCGATGCGCCCGCGGCCGAGGTTGACGATCGCGGTGAGCTCGGGCGTCGAGGCACCCTCGGAGCCGACCTCCTCGAGGTGGCCGAGCACGCGGTCGACGAGCTCGCGGCGCGGAAACGCCTGCTCGATGAAGAAGTCCTGGATGCGGCGGTCCTCGGCGCCGCGCAGCAGGATGACCTCGGCGCGGTCGATCGCGCGCCCGGCGCGGCCGACCTGCTGGTAGTACGCGATGACCGATCCGGGTGCCTGGTAGTGCACGACGAAGCCGAGGTCGGGCTTGTCGTAGCCCATCCCCAGCGCGCTGGTCGCGACGACGGCCTTCAGCTCGTTGGACAGCAGCCGGTCCTCGACCGCGACGCGCTGCTCGGTGTCGATCTCGCCGGTGTAGGCCTCGGCGGCGATGCCATGCGCGATGAGCCACTGCGCGACCTGCTCGGCGTCGCGCTTGGTGAGCGTGTAGACGATCCCCGAGCCCGGCATGTCGGCGAGGTACGTCGCCAGCCAGGCGAGGCGGTCGGCCTGGCCGGGCAGCTCGACGACCTCGAAGCGCAGGCTCGTGCGCCCGAGCGGCCCGCGGTAGGCGACGAGCGAGGCGCCGCTGTGGCCCGTGCGCAGCTGCTCCTCGACGTCGGCGACGACGCGGTCGTTGGCGGTC
>JAHWJM010000232.1 GCA_019348435.1 Actinomycetota bacterium | reverse complement strand
GACCCGCCACGACACCGGAGCCCGACCCCACCGACACCGCAGCGTTGGCCGAGGCCATGGCCAAGGACGCATCCCAGACGATGGCCTCGGTCGACGACCCCCTGGCGCCGGCGACGGCTGAACTGCTGTCGAGGCCGCCGGCGTGGCTTTGGGCCGAGCGGGCCGAGCTCGTGGCTGCCCTGGGCGGTGGGCACCCGCCCCTGGTCGAGGCCCGCCGCCAGGTCCGCACCCGCCTGCATGCCGCCTATGGGCTGCCCTTCGAGAGCCTTGAGTGCCGCCAACTCGACGACGCCATGGCCCGGGCACTGGCCGTTCCCGGCGCCACACCGAAGCGGTTGTCCGAGCTCATGGTCCGCCGGGGCCACGACGGCATCCGGGAGCTAGGAAGCGCCGAGGACCCGATGGCGGTGCTGGTGTGGGCGGCGCTGGAGCTGCTCGTCTACCAGGCGCGCTACCAGTGGAACGACGTCCGCGGCTTCGAGGCCGACCAGCGGCACCCCGACGGCGCGGCCCGCGGACGCCTGCCCGGCCCGCTCGAGCGCGGCCGCCAGCACACGGCGAGACGGAGGCCAAGTCGACAGGAGCGCGAGCGTCGCCGCCATGGCGCGTACGAGGGGCGCGGCGGCGCCGCGAGTCGACGCGACCCGGAGGTGTCGTCGAAGCGCGAGCGGTTCATCGCCGTCCTCGGCGTGATCCTCGTCGTCGCGCTGCTCTGCTTCCTCGCATACCAGGCGCTCGCGGGCGCCGAGGGCGGGCCGGAGCTCACCGTCGAGGTGGGGCACATCGAGCGCGCCGAGGACCAGTTCGTCGTGCACGTGCGAATCCGCAACGACGGCGGCAAGACCGCCGGGAGCGTGAGCGTCGCCGGCGCGCTGACGGATGGCGGCCGCACGCTCGAGCAGGCGACGACCACCGTCTCGTACGTGCCGCCGACGAGCTTCCGCGCCGCCGCGCTCGTCTTCACGCGCGATCCGCGCGAGGTGAAGCTCAGTGTTCGCGCCGCGGGCTACGAGCTTCCGTAAGCCCGCAATCGCGCTCCGGCGCGTATCTCTCGGGCGGGCCGATGCGCCACCCGGCACCCGCCGCAATCAGCTCGCGCGCGTCCTCGCGACCGGCGGCGATCGCCGCGCTGACGAACTCCGGCTGAAAGAACAGGTACGAGAGCAGCTCGGCGTGCGCCGCCGACGAGCCGCCCAGCAGCCGCGTCAGGAGCGTCACGTCGCCGAGCGCAGGATGCGCCTCGTGCCGGCGAAGTGTCGTGTGAACACCTGCGACACGACGCGGCCGAGGCGGCCGGTCACCCGCGGCCCCGCAAAGAGGTACGGGACCGTGCGGTACGGCGCGGCAGCGCTGACTCCCAGGCGCTCGGTGAGCAGGTTGATCTTGCCGAGGTTGCGCAGGTCCTGGATGAGCGGGTCGACCAGGCTCGCCTGCACGAGCTCGAACGCGCCCTCGGCGAAGTCCGGCGCGCGGTGCGCCTCCCCCTCCTGGCATTCGGGCCGAAACGGCGCGTGCGTCGTCACGACGACGACGCGATCGACGCCGAGGTCGAGCGCGGGCTTGACCGGCGTGTTCAGCCGGGTCCCCCCGTCGTAGTACCAGCCGCCGCGCCGGTCCGCGCGCTCGACGTGGACGGCCGGAAACGCCACCGGAATTGCGGCGGAGGCGAGCACGTGGTCGACCGTGAGCGGACCAGCGACGTAATCGACGAGCGTCGCGTCGGCGACCTGCTGCTGCTCGCGTCCCTCGACGAACACGACCGCCCGCTCGGTGTCGGCGCTCGTCGCCACGATCGCGAGCGCGCCGACCGTCCCCGCGGCGACGTTGTCGTGCACGGCGCGCCAGTCCAGCCAGCTGTCGACGGTCCCGCGCAGCGGCTCGGGATCGAGCAGCGACGTCAGGCGAACATTCGGGATGCCCACGACCTCGGCGAGGTAGCGCAGCACCGTGCGCGGCGACTGATGGCGCAGGATCGGGCGGATGACCCGGTCCTGCGTCACCTGCTCCCACAGCTCGACGAGACCGCCGGCCGCCTCGGCGGCGGGCCGGTGGGCCATCGAGGCGAGATACGTCGCAGTCAATGCTCCGACGCTCGTGCCGACGAGCACGTCCGGGCGCTCGTCGCGCGCCTCCAGCCACGGCAGAAGCTCGGCAAGCACCCCCGCCTCGTAGGCGCCGCGCGCTCCGCCGCCGGCGAGCACCAGTCCAACGGACACGTGGTGATCATCGCGCGACCCGGCCCGCGCCGCAGCCGCCAGAATGCGCTCGTGCCCTCGCTGGTCCTCGGCCCGATGCTGCGCCACGCCACCTCGCGAGACGCGACGGTCTGGGTGCAGACGGCCGGGCCCTGCGAGGTGGAGGTGCTCGGTCACCGCGCGCGGACCTTCCGCGTGGGCGACCGTCACTACGCGCTCGTCGCGGTCGCCGGACTGAAGCCCGGGACGGAGCGCTCCTACGAGGTGCATCTCGACGGCGAGCGCGTCTGGCCGCCTGAGGATGGCCCATTTCCCGCGAGCCTCCTGCGCACGCCCGCCGATGAGCAGCCGTTGCACGTGGCCTTCGGCTCGTGTCGCAAGTCCGCGCCGCACGAGCCCCCGTACACCCGCCGGCGCGCAAGCGCGCCCGAGGGGTTGGGTGTGGACGCGCTGCGGGCGCTGGCTCTGCGTGCCGCGAGCGACCGTCGCGCGCTCCCGGACTTGCTGCTGCTGCTGGGCGACCAGATCTACGCCGACGAGCCGTCGCCGCGGACCCAGAAGCTCGTCGCACCGAACGTCGTCGACGAGCGCGCCCCGCAGGACGAGCTCGAGGACTTCGCCGAGTTCGCGGTGGCCTACTGCAACGCGTGGCGCGAGCCTGCCCTGCGATGGCTGCTGTCCACGGTGCCCACCGCAATGATCTTCGACGACCACGAGATCGGCGACGAGTGGAAGATCTCGCAGGCGTGGGTCGAGCGCATGCGCGCGCAGCCGTGGTTCGAGCGCCGCGTCGTGGGCGGGCTGATGTCCTACTGGATCTACCAGCATCTCGGCAACCTCTCGCCCGACGATCTCGCGACCGACGAGCTGCTCGGGCGGGTGTGTGCGGCCGACGATGCGGCGCCGCTGCTACGCGACTTCGCGCGCGAGGCGGCCCACCAGTCCGACCGTAGCCGGTTCAGCTTTCGTCGCGACCTCGGTCGCGTCCGCCTGGTGGTCCTCGATGCCCGCTGCGGGCGCGAGCTCGAGCCGGGGCGGCGGCGGATCATGCCCGACGCGGAGTGGGCATGGGTCGCCGAGCAGCTTGCCGGCGACTACGACCACCTGCTGCTCGCCAGCTCGATCCCCTTCGTCGTGGGCCATGGGCTGCATGACCTCGAGGCGTGGAACGAGCGCGTCTGCGACGGGGCGTGGGGTGCGCGGGCGGCGCGCTGGGCAGAGCGCTACCGCCAGTGGGCCAACCTCGGGCACTGGGCGGCCTTCGAGCGCTCCTTCGGCCAGCTGGTGGGGCTGCTCGACGACCTCGTGGCGGGTCGCCTCGGCCCCGTGCCACGCTCCGTCGTGGCGCTGTCGGGCGAACTCAGCCAGTCGGAGCGCACCCATGCGCTCCAGGCCCTGCGTGGCGGCCGGGCCCGGGTATGCGTCGCCACCGACGTGGCGGCCCGCGGCATCGATCTGCCCGACCTCGGCCTCGTCGTGCATGCCGATCTGCCCAAGCGCCGCGAGACCCTGCTGCATCGCAGCGGCCGCACTGGCCGCGCCGGCGGGGATCGTGACGCTGCCCGAGAGCGCCTGATAATCCGCCCCCGCCGTCGCGGTGCCGCCGACGGAATACGCCACCGTCAGCGCCGAAGTCGTGGGACCGCTGCGGGCGAGGAGGAACGTGCCGGTGTCCGCCCCGGCCTCGGCGGCCGTCGCGTCCGACGCGGCGACCGTCACCGTCGTCAGGGTCGACGCCGCGTGGACCGAGCGCACCTCGAGAAACGCGAGCTTGTTGTTGATAGAGCCGGCGGAGTTGGAGACGGTGAGCCGGCCGTCCTCGTAGCTCGTGCGCTCGCCGAGCTCCAGGGAGCGCACCTCGTGGATCAGGCGGCGTAGGCCGGGGCGGTCGTTGGTGTCGTTGGCGCTCACGGTAGGTGTCCTACCCGGAGGAGCCACCTCCGACCACAAGGCGGCGCAAGGTTTCCACGTCGAGGCGGCCGGGTGGATCGAGGTGGTGTGGATCGGCCAGGACCGCGGCCGGGTCGTCGGGGCGGCCGAAGCCGTCGAGGACGAGGTCGGCGCCGTCGAAGTCCTGCTCGCGGGTGTAGTCGTTGACGACGACCACGCAAGCCATGCCGGCCGACCTGGCGGCCTGCAGGCCGTTGAGCGAGTCCTCCACCGCCGGGGCGGCCGAGGCGGGCAGGCCGAGCTGGTCCAACGCCATCTGGTGAGCGCTGGGGTCGGGCTTTCGCTCCGGCGCCTCCTCGCTGGTCACGACGGCCTCAAAGCGCTCCAGGCCGAACAGGCGGTCCAGGAGCGGAGCCACCCACGTGCGGGTCCCGGTCGTCGCCACCGAGAGCCTTACCTGCGCCTCCTGCAGCTCGTCGAGCAGCTCCTCGACGCCCGGGCGAGGCTTGATCTCGCCCTCCCGGGCCATCTCGGTGAAGATCTCGGTCTTGCGGGCGTGGAGGCGGGCGGCCAGCTCCTTGCGCTCGTCCTCGGCCATCCCCCGCTGCTCGAAGTACGCGTTGAGGCGCCGCTCACCGCCGGTGACCGCGAGCAGCTCCCCGTAGAGCTCGACGTCCCAGCGGTCCTCGAGGCCGGCCTCCTCGAAGGCCCGAACCGCCTGCGCGACGACGGCAGTCACCCGTCGGTCGACCGGGAAGACGTCGTAGTTCGGCGAGTAGGCGATCCGCCATCCGGCGATCGACCGCCCGAGCGCAGCCGTGAAGTCCGCGGTGTCGTCGAGGCACAGCGGAT
>JAHWJM010000231.1 GCA_019348435.1 Actinomycetota bacterium | reverse complement strand
GGGACGCGGTGAAGACGGGTTCGCCGGCTGCCACGCGCCGTACCGCGTCCACCAGCTCTTCGGAGCTCGAGCTTTTCAGCAGATAGCCGGCCGCTCCGGCTTTCACCGCCTCCAGCACGTCGTTTTCCTCAGCAGATGCCGACAAGACCAGGACCTTCACGTGCGGAGCGTCGGCGACGATGCGGGCGGTGGCTTCGACTCCGGAAACGGTCGGCAGTTGGAGGTCCATCAGCACGACGTCCGGCATCTTCGAGAGCGCCAACTCGATGCCGTCCCCGCCGTCCGAAGCCTCGGCAAGCACCTCGGCCGCGCCGGACGCCTCGAGGTCGGAACGCACGCCGTCGCGCCACATCGGGTGGTCGTCCACCAGCACCACCGAGATCTTCTCGCTCATCCGGGCCTGCTTTCCGGGATGCGGAACTCGATCTCGGTCCCGCGGCCGGGCGAGGAGGTGACTGCCATGCGCCCTCCGAGGTCTTCCGCTCTGCCCTTCATGCTCTTCAGCATGCCCGCTTTGCCCGCCGCTCGCAGACGGTCCTCGTCGTAGTCGAACCCGACGCCGTCGTCGCGCACCGACACGACGATCTCGCCGTCCTCCCGCTCGGCGAAGACCGTCGCGGTGGTCGCTTCCGCATGCCGCGCCACGTTCTCCAGTGCTTGACGGACAGAGGCCGCGACCTCTTCGATGCGGCTGCGTTCCCACCAGATCGGCCCGACGCAGCTCACGGACACATCGACCCCCTCGACCTCTCGGGCGACGTGCTCGAGCGCCTCGCGCAACGAGGCGCGGCCGAGCGGCGCATCCTCCGGGTCGCGCAGGATCAGGCTCCGTAGCTCGGACTCCTGACGCGCCGCGAGCCGCGCCAGGTCGGCCACGTCGTCGGCCGCGACGTCTTCCTGACCGGCCAGCTCGCGGCCGCGCTTGTGGATGTACGACAGGGCTTGAAGGACCGAATCGTGGATCTGGCGCGCGAGCTTCTCGCGCTCGCTGAGCCGGGCTGCGCGCTCGCGCTCGCGCATCAGGTTCTCGGATGCCTCGGCGACAGCCTCCGCCGACCGGACGAGAACCCTCGACACGATCCCGGTCGCGACGCCTGCAACGACGTAGTTCAGCACCGCTCCCGCGAGGTTCTGGATCTGCTCACCGGGCAGATCGTCGAGCGGGACGCCGTTCAGTGGCCGCGTCAGTACGTGCGCGAGCCCCAGCACGATCGCGGCCGCGAAACCCGAGCGCACACCCCGGGAAGCGCCCCAGAACAAGGGGGCGCTCAGGGGGTAGCCGGTGGCGAAGAAGGGACGTCCGGATACCACGTGGCCCTCCGCGACGACGAGCCCGGAGGCGAGGACCAACCAGGTGCACACGGCGAGGTCGATCCATAGCGCGGCCGGCGTCCATCTCTGACGCGTCGCGGTCAGCCACGTCGTCCACGCCGCCGCCGCGCCGGCCCCCCCGCCGCGGCCCGCGCCGAAGGCGCCCGAGCGGGAACGGCCGGCCGGGCCAGACCTCCAGCCCGTCGTCACGCTTCACGAGTGCCCGCCGCGGCTCACCGGATCCTCGGTGGCGAGCGCCGCAGCCCCCGCCGGCGATCGGACGAGCGCCCCGGCGAGCGCCGGCAAGAGGACCTCGCCGTCGCGTAGCTGCACGGCGTCCTCCGTCACGAGCACGACCTCGCGGTGGCCGCTGCCGAGCGGCACCGCTTGTGTAGCGGCGGCGAAGTTGCAGGCCATCCGATAGGGGCCGCGGTCGACCGCCAGCCAGCGCGCGGCCTCGTCGTACTCGGTCATGGTCTCCTCGTCGGGCAGTTGGCGACGGACGGCCAGCAGTGTTGCGAACAGGTCCGCGAGCGCCTCGTCGCGCTCGCGCGTGAGCTTGGAGCGCTCGAACGTCGCCGGGTCCTGCGGGTCGGGAACCTCCTCGCCGGCGAACTCCGCGAAGGCGGCGAACTCGCGCCGGCGACCGTCGCGCGTCGCGGTGGCGATCTCCTCGTCGATGTGGTCGGCGAAGAACTGAAACGGCGCCGGCTCGCCGTACTCCTCGCCCATGAAGAGCATCGGGGTGAACGGCGACAGCAGCGTGACGAAGGCCGCGAGTCGGCGCGCCTCGGGCGGCAGGCGGTCGCCGAAGGCGCGATTGCCGACCTGGTCGTGGTTCTGGTCGAAGACGACGAACTGCTGCGGCGGGCGGTCGGCGGCGGGGGCGCCGAAGCGGCGCTTGCGAAACGTCGAGTACTGGCCGTCGTGGACGAAGGGGCGCGCGAAGGCCTTGGCAAGGTCGGCGACGGCGCCGAACTCCTCGTAGTAGCCGCCGCGATCGCCGGTCATCAGCACGCGCAGGGCATGGTGGAAGTCGTCGGCCCACTGCGCGTCGTGCCCGAAGCCGCCCAGCTCGCGCGGGCGGACGACCTTCGGGTCGTTGAGGCCGGACTCGGCGATCACGAGCGCGCCGCGCCGCGCGGCGTGCACGCGGTCGGCGAGCTGGGCCATGATCGGCACGGCCCCGGTGTCGAAGATCGCGTGGATCGCGTCGAGGCGCAGCCCGTCGACGTGGAAGTCGCGCACCCAGCCCTCGGCGGACTGCAGCACCCATTCGCGGACCGGGTCGGCGTATGCGTCGTCGTAGTTGATCGCGTTGCCCCAGAACGTCGAGTAGCGCTCGGTGAAGTAGGGCCCGAATGCGGCCAGCGCCTGGTTGCCGGAGGCGCCGACGTGGTTGTAGACGACGTCGAGGATGACGCTCAGCCCGCTGGCGTGGGCGGCGTCGACGAGCCGCTGGAACCCGAGCGGGCCGCCGTAGCTGGAGTGCGCCGCGCTGAGGTAGACGCCGTCGTAGCCCCAGCCGTGGTTGCCGGGGAACTCGGCGATCGGCATGACCTCGATCGCGGTGACGCCAAGCTCGGCGAGGCCGGCGAGGTGCTCGATCGCCGCGTCGAACGTCCCCTCGCCGGTGAACGTGCCGATGTGCAGTTCGTAGATGACGTGATCGCTCAAGGGTCGCGGCGAGAAGTCGTCGTCCGTCCAGGCGAACGCCTTCGTATCGACGATGCGCGACGGTCCGCGCAGGCCGCCGGGCTGCTGGCGCGAGGCCGGATCGGGCAGCTCGCCGGCGTCGCCGCCAAGCAGGTAGACGTAGTCCTCGCCGCCGTGGGCATCGACGCACACCTCGTGCACCCCGCCGCCGACGTGCGTCAGCGCGTGCTCGTCGTCGCCGACGCGCACCCGGACGTTCTCGGCGCCGAGCGCCCACACGCGAAACTCGACCGCGTCGTCGTCCAGCGGGGTCGCGCCGAGGCGGCGCTCCCAGGGGTAAGGCTCGGTGGGGGCGGACATCCGGGCCAAGCTACCCACCGCCGTCGCCGCGGAACCGCGGTGGCCCCGGGAGTGCCCCGCGTCGGCCGCGCGGCTCCGCACTCGCTCGCGCAGCCGGAGGATGCGATCCTCGGGGTGATGCCGCTTCACCAGCTCGACCGGATCATCCGACGAGAGGCTCCATGACCATCACCCCGTACCTGCTCTACGAAGACGTCGACGCGGCGCTGGAGTTCTTGGCGCGCGCCTTGGGGTTTGAGGAGGTCCTGCGCTACACCGGGCCGCAGGGCTACGTCAGCCATGCCGAGATGCGTCTTGGCGACGACATGATCTACCTCGGCGATCCCGGCGACGGGTACCGCAACCCAAACAAGCTCGGCGGGCCGACCGTGCTCGTCGGCGTCAGCGACCTCGACGACGTCGACGCGTTGTGCGAGCGCGCTCGCGCCGCCGGGATGCAGATCAGCGAGGAGCCAACAGACCAGCAGTACGGCGAGCGCCGCTTCGGCGCGATCGACCCCGAGGGCCACCATTGGCACTTCTCGCAGCCGATCGACGACGTGGCACCCGAGGACTGGGGAGCGACGACGAGCGGTTGAGGTGTGGTGGAGCACGACTGGCGATGCGGTCAGCAATGTGGCGTGCGCACGTGCAGCGACGCGCGAGACGCCCCGTCGACGAGTCGGCGCACGTCCGGCGATCGCCGCGTTGAATGGTTCGCGTGGATGCCCCAGCCCGGCGCTCGCTGCCGACCGCCCTCATCAGCGGTGTCGTCTCAGCCGTCACCGTCTGCGCGATCTTCCTCGCGGCGGGGGCCTTCGACGACGAGACCGACCGCGCAAGCGGCGGCGCTTCCACGACGCCCACGACGGCGGTTCCCTCGGTCGGCGAGGTCTACCGGCGGGCGCGCGCGGGCGTCGTGCTCGTCGATCACCGCCCGCCGGGCGTAGGCCCGCGGACGGGTCCACCCACGCGCGACGACCGGATCGCGACAGGGTCGGGATTCGTCATCGACGACGCCGGCCACATCGTCACGAACCAGCACATCGTGGCGGGACGCGGCAGCACCACCGTGCAGTTCGATCCCGGCGACGACCCGTTGCGCGCGACGATCGTCGGTCGCGATGCGGCGACCGATCTGGCCGTCGTGCGGATCGCCCGCGCCCGCGCCGCACGACTGACCCCGCTGCCGCTCGGCGACTCCGGCGATGTGCGCATCGGTGACACGGCGCTCGCGATCGGCAATCCGTTCGGGCTCCAGAGATCGCTGAGCGTCGGTGTCGTGTCGGCGCTCGGCCGGCGCATGACGTCGCCCGACGGCACGCGGATCCGCAACGTCGTGCAGACCGACGCGTCGATCAATCCCGGCAACTCCGGCGGGCCGCTGCTGAACATCGACGGGGAGATCATCGGCATCAACACCGCGATCTTCGCCAGCGCCCAGGGAATCGGCTTCGCCATCCCGGCAGACACGGTGCGGAGGATCATCGGCGAGCTGACCCAGTTCGGAAAGGTCCGCCCGTCGTGGGTGGGCGTGGACGTCGAACCGCTGCCGCCACGAGCAGCACGCGCGCTCGGGTGGGACCGGACCTATGGGGTGGTGGTGACCGCCGTGGACGACGGCAGCCCGGCCCAGGCGGCCGGTGTGGCGCGGGGCGACATCATCAGCGAG
>JAHWJM010000230.1 GCA_019348435.1 Actinomycetota bacterium | reverse complement strand
CGCGGTCAGCGCACGGGGCGCTCCCGCGCGTGCAAGCGCTAGCCGCGCAGCACGGCGATGCTTCCACGCGCGGCGTGCTGTCTGAGCGCCCAGTCGCGATGGCCTGCCGCCCGGGGTGGATAGCTGCCGCCCTGGCTGGATAGCGGTACGGTGTGTTGGCACCCGGGTGGCGAGTTGCCATGCGGCAATCCGCGTACATGCATGGCTGCCACAAAGCGATCCGCGTTGGAGGCATAGGCGGGGCGGCGCACCCAGTCGCAATCGATCGCATGCTGGGTCACCAGCGCCTCGATCAGGTCGAGGGCCGCGAGGTTCGCCTCGCCATGGGCAAGCGGTCCCTCCTCTCCAAAGCTCGACCTCAGCGTCGTCGTAGGTGAGGCCGTGCTGCGCGCTGACCTTCGCCGTCGTATGCCCGGTCGTCGCGCAGCAGACCGCCCCCGCCTCGAGCACCGCCACACGTAAACCCCCGTTCTTCAACAGCAGCGCCGCCGACAACCCGGCGATCCCGCCGCCGAGGACCGCCACGTCGACGTCGACCGCCTCCTCGAGCGCAGCAAAGCCCGACGGCTCGCTCGTCGTGATCCAGACCGACTCGTGCTCTGCCATCACGTCTCCTTTGATCGGGGCGAAATTCGCGGCGGCCCGATGGAGCGGGCGCTCAGGCGGGCCGCACCTACGTACCCGTTGAACGGCGTGTTGCTGTCATGCGCCGCGCACTCCGCGAGCGCTGCGGCGGGGACGCGCGAATGCGCCATGATGAGCGGCGAATGGCTCCCGTCGAGGTACGCGACCTCACCAAGCGCTTCGGCCGCGTCGTCGCCGTCGACAACCTGAGCTTCGACATCCGCTCCGGCCGCGTCACGGGCTTTCTCGGACCCAACGGCGCCGGCAAGAGCACCACGCTGCGCGCGCTGCTGGGCCTCGTGCGCCCGACCAGCGGGACCGCGACGTTCGCCGGGCGCCGCTATGAGGAGCTCGAGCGGCCGAGCACGAAGGTCGGCGCCGTGCTCGAGGACGCCGCGTTTCACCCCGGCCGGACGGCACGCGACCACCTGCGGGTGCTCGCGGTGACCGGCGACCATCCGCTGGAGCGCGTCGATGCGGTGCTCGCCGACGTCGACCTGACGCAGGCCGCCGATCGCCGCGTCGGCGGCTACTCGATGGGGATGCGCCAGCGGCTTGGGATCGCGTCGGCGCTGCTCGGCGATCCTGAGGTGCTGATCCTCGACGAGCCGACGAACGGGCTCGATCCGCCCGGCATCGCGTGGATGCGAGGCCTCGTGCGCGAGCAGGCCGCGCGCGGGCGCGCCGTGCTCGTCTCCAGCCACCTGCTCGCCGAGGTCGCGCAGTCCGTCGACGACGTCGTCGTCATCTCGCGCGGGAAGCTGCGCGGACAGGGCACGCTCGAAGCGGTGCTCGGCGGCGACGAGGGCCTGTCGACGATCGTGCGCGCGCAGGACAACGAGCGCCTGGCGTGCGCGCTCGAGGCCGCCGGCCATCCCGTCAAACCCGACGGCGAGGCGCTGCTCGTGCCCGGCGTGCGTCCCGAGCAGGTCGGTGTCGTCGCCGGCGACGCCGGCATCTACCTCGTCGGCCTCGCGCCGCGGGTGCGCTCGCTCGTGCAGGCGTTCTTCGCGCTGACCGGGAACGCGACGTCGTGACGTCGCTGCTGCGCGCCGAGCTGCTGAAGCTGCGTACGACGCGGACCTTCGCGGCGCTGGTCGGAGCGGCGCTCGCGCTCTCGCTGATCGTCGTCGTGCTGACGGCGAGCCTTGGCAGCGACTGGAGCGCGCAGAACACGCGCAACCTCTTCACGACGAACTTCACCGGGCTGTTCATCCTGCTGCTCGGCGTCATGGGGATGGCGGGCGAGTGGCGTCACCGCACGATCAGCGCGACGATCCTCGCCGCGCCGAACCGCCTGCGGCTGCTGACGGCGAAGACGCTCTCCTACGCTGCCGCCGGTGCGCTGCTGTCGCTCATCGTGACGCTGACGATCATGCTCGTGGGCACGATCATCCTGGCCAGTCGCGGCATCGACACCGCGCCGCTGTCGGACCTCGCCGACGTGCTGTGGCGCGACCTCGTCGTCGCCGCGCTGCTCGGGGCGCTCGGCGTCGGCATCGGCGCCGTGCTGCGCAACCAGGTGGTCGCGATCATCGCCGTGCTCGTCCTGGGCTTCGTGCTCGAGCCGGCGCTGTACGGCCTCGTGCCCGAGGTCGGACGCTACGGCCCCACCGTCATCGCTCCCTCCGGGATCGTCGACGTCAGCCCGTTCGGGGAATCCGCCGACGAGACGCTGCTCTCGCCCGCGCCGGCGGTGCTCGTCATGCTCGGCTGGATCGCGCTGTTCTTCGCGGCGGCGGCCGTGCGCCTGCGCAGCCGCGACCTCGTCTAGGGCCGGCGCTCGAGGGTGGCGGACGCCGCCGCACCGCAGTACCCTCGCGCCATGCCGGTCAAGATGAGCGGGCGCTACCCCGAAGGCTCCGATGAGGATCGGGCGCACAAGCTGCTCAAGGAGCACGACGTCGACGTCGACCACGTCTACGGCGTCGACATGCTCGAGAGCGGCCAGGAGGAGATCACCTTCACCTTCAACGGCCAGGCGCAGACGGCGTTTGCCAAGAACGACCGCATCGAGCACGTCATGGACGGCTGGGACCTGCTGCCGCCCAAGCCCGCCGACGGCATCTGGCGCGGCGGCTACTGATCGGGCGCACCGTCAGCCGCAGTGATTCGGCAGGGCCGCCGGATCCCAACCCCGGCCAGCTGCGCGGCACCGCCGTGCCGCAGTGGAAGCGCATCCGTGGCCCCGGCCCTGCCGATCGGTCGAGCGCCCCACCGCGCGAGGAGCGCGTAGTCGACGAGGCGGTCGAAGTAGGTGTGCAGCGGCGCGGGCGCGATCGCCGCTCCGAGCACCGCGCGGGCGCGCGCGTCGTCGTAGCGCACGTGCATCGCAAAGTACGGCAGGTAGGTCGTCGTCGCGCGCAGGAAGCGCCGCCGGCGCGCCGGGCCCAGGCGGATGGCGAGCGGATGCAGCGCCCGGCGGTACACGCTCGGCGAGACGAGCGGCGGGCGGCGGCACGCGAAGCGCGCGACGGCGAGGTCGAGCAGCTCACCGATGTTGCTCGCCTGGTCGGAGGCCGTGAGGTGAAACGTCGCGCCCTCGGCGGCCGCCATCCGGTGCAGCGCGCAGATCGCGTCGGCCACGTAATCCACCGAGACCACGTCGACCGGTGCGTTGCGGCGCGCGGGCAGGATCGGGTAGGCGCCCTTGGCGAGCGCGCGCAACGGCCAGTACAGGACGTTGAAGGAGGCCGTCCAGCCGCTGTGGCGGTCGCCCACGACGATGCTCGGGCGTGCGATCGTGACCGGCAGGCCGGCCGCAGCGGCCGCCCGCACCAGCCCCTCGGCCTCGAACTTCGACTGCTCGTACGGATTGCGAAAGCGCTGGCCGAGGTCGTAGTCGTCCTCGCCGAACACCCCGCGGTGGCGCCCGGCCACGTACGCCGTCGAGACGTACGTCAGGCGCCGCAGCCGCCGGCACCGTGCGGCGAACGCGAGCACCCGGCGGGTGCCCTCGACGTTGATCGCGCGCGAGCGCTCCAGCGCGAGCTCGAACGAGACGGACGCGGCGCCGTGGACGATCTCGCTCACCGAGTCCGCCAGCGCCGGGTCGACGCCGAGGCCGGGCCGCTCCAGATCGCCTGCGACGGCCGTCACGCGCTGCGCGTACGGCGCCACCGCGCCGAACACCGACAGCAGCGTCGCGTGCAGCCGCCGCGTCGCGTGCGCGTCGTCGGCGGCGCGGATGAGCGCCACGACCGGCTGCGCCGACGGCGCCGGCGAGCTCACCAACCGCGCCAGCAGCTCCATCCCGACGAAGCCGGTGGCGCCGGTCAGCAGGAGGGTCATGCCACCGCCCGGACCAGCAGCTCGTCGATCTCGGCTTCGATGCCGGCCGCGATCCGGTCGGCGTCGGCGGCAAGCGCCGCGTGCGCGCATACGCCGAAGCAGGCGCGCTCGTGGATCGAGGTCATGCCGATCGACAGCCGGTGGCGGTCGGTCAGCGGGACGACGGGGTAGGCGTGCTTGACCTCGCAGCCCAGCAGGTAGAGCGCAAACTGCGGGCCAGGGATGTTCGAGATCGTCAGGTTCGACAGCTGCGGGCTGGCGATCACGCGCGACGCGGCGCGGCGCAGCGGGCGCGGCGCCAGCGCCAGCGCGCCCAGCACGGCGTCGGCGCCCTCCGGCACCCCCGCCTGCTTGCGCGACCGCATCGCGACGTGCACGTCGCGCAGCCGCCACACCGGATCGCGCTCCGAGCACGGCAGCGCGAGGAAGACGAAGGCGATCCGGTTGCCCCAGCGCTCGTCGGGCGCCTCGACGCTGACGGGCACCATCGCCTTGATGTCGCGTGCTTCGTCGAGCGTCGCGAGCGCCCCGGCGCTGGCCGCCAGCAGCACATCGTTGACGGTCGTCCCGAAGCGGCGCTTGATCACCTTCAGATCCTCCATCGGGCGCGAATGCGTCGCGAGGTGGCGCAGCGGCGACATGGTCCCGTTGAGCCGGCTGGGCGGCGCGACCGGGGCGGCGTCCAACCCGCTCATCATGGTCCCCGCGGCACTGGCGGACATCGCCGCCGTGCTCCGCATCGAGGGCGTCATGGCCGGCACCGTCGCCGCCCTGCTCGACCCGCTCGATCTCCTCCTCGATCTCGTCCTCGAGCCGGGCGATGCCCTCGATCTCGGACGTGCCACGGCGACGGTCCGCATGTGCGATAACCCTCGCCACCCCGTCCGACGGGCGGCGGTGCACCGTGCAGACGACGCGCCCCCAACCGCACGACGCGACCAGGCCGGCTCTCGACCTCGACATCCTGCGGTCGGTCGAGCGGCGCGTGCTGTGGCTGTCGACGGCGATCGTCCACCACGCCAACCGGGTGCGTCCGAACCGGTCCGGGATCAAGGTCGGCGGTCACCAGGCGTCGAGCGCCTCGATGGT
>JAHWJM010000022.1 GCA_019348435.1 Actinomycetota bacterium | reverse complement strand
TTGTCGCGGACGGCGGCCTCCTGGCCCGTCGCGAGCAGCGTCTTCTCGACCGTCGTACCCCGCCGACCTGCCATGGCGCGGCACCGCCGCGCTCGCGCTGCTCGAGCTCGGACGGCTGGAGGAGGCCGACCGACTGAGCGCGGACGAGCTCACCGTGGCGCGGTCGTTCGGCGCGCCCGTCGTGCTCGCCGGTGTGGAGCGGGTGCGAGGGCTGACCCTCGGGGCGAAGAAGGGCGGCGGCTGATCGAGCAGGCGGCCACCCGCCTCGAGTCCATAGACGCGCCGCTCGAGCGCGCCCGCCGCGGCGACCTTGCCGGCCCGGACCTTGTCCGCGATGTCGGCGTTCACGGCGATCGCCTCATCGACGGCCGCGGTGAGCGCGGAGTCGTCGCTGACGACGGCGAGCCCGCGCTTCGCCACCACCTCGTCGGGCGAGCCCTCCCCCGCGAGCACGCCGTCGACCGTGGCCGCCGTCAACCGGCAGACGAGGGCGGGCCGCGCCGGTGAGACGAGCGGGCACGGGCAGACGCTCAGCTCGACGACGTCGTCGTGCACCTCGGCGTTGAAGCCGAGTCGCCCGAGCGCGCGGGGAAGCTCGTCGTCGGCGCGACCGCCCAGCGGGCGCCCGAGCAGGTAGCGGCCCCATTCGCGCCCGACGCCGTCCAGGCGCTCGTCGTCGATCTGCGAGACCTCGACGGCGGCTGCCAGCAGCTCCGCGAGGCCGCGGTAGTCCACCGTCGGCGGCGCCCAGTCGGGACGCAGCCGGTAGCGCAGCGCCGGCCGGCCGCGCCCGGACGGCTCGTCGCGGGTCGTGGCGAGCGCGCCGGCGTCCTCGAGCGCGGCCACGTGCGGTCGCAGGGTGTTGCGATGCATCTCGAGCCCTTCGGCGAGCTCGTGCAGCGACGCCTTCTCGCGCCGGTCGAGAAAGCGCAGGATCGCGACGCGGATCGGGTGGGCCACCATGTCGAGCGTGAGCATTCTTGACAAGATCTTTGATTTAGCTCAGTATTTCAAGAAAGAAATACCTAGCGGTAGCAAGGTCCGAATCGAAAGGAGCAAGCAGTCATGGGCTACCGCACGAATCCTGCAGGTCTCTTCGCCCTCGTCGTCGGCGCGACGCTCGTGGCCGTCGGCGTGATCGGCTTTTTCTACGAGAGCGCGTTCACGACCGACGAGGCCGTCCGCGGCGGAGTGTTCGGCCTCTTCGACGTCAACGGCTGGCACAACGTCGTGCACCTGCTGACGGGCCTCGTCGCGCTCGCGATGGCCAAGAGCCACGCGCGCGAGTTCGCGCTCGGCCTCGGCATCGCCTACCTCGGCGTGACGATCTGGGGCTTCATCGTCGGCAACGGCGGGGCGATCCTGTCGATCATCCCGGTGAACACCGCCGACAACATCCTGCATCTGCTGTTCGCGCTGAGCGGCTTCGCGGTCTACGCGCTGACCGCGCGTCGCGGGGAGCAGGCGCAGACCACGCGTCCCGGCCGGCCGACGACGGCCTGACCTGCGGCGGCGGCCGGATCGCGCCACTGCAGACGATGCGAGCGGCCCCGGCGGGTGACGGCCGGGGCCGTTTCGCGTGGGATCGCCACCCGCCATCATCGGTTGATGCGCCGGGCGCGCGCGTACAATCGCGCCACGTGAGCACCCTCCCGAAGCGCCTGCGCACGGCGTACGCCGCGCTGGACCGCGACCAGCGCTTCGCCGCGGCCGCCGCGATCGCCTTGCTCCTGGCGATGTTCCTGCCGTGGTATGAGAAGAACGTCGTCATCGTGGGCTCGCGCAGCTTCGTGAGCGATTCGATCAGCGCCTTCGGCGCGGTCTCGTTCGTGGAGGCCGCGATCTTCCTGGTCGCGGCCGGCGTCATCGCGCTGCTGCTCGCGCGCGCCGACGAGCGCCCGTTTCACCTGCCGGGCGGCGACGGAACGGTGATCTTCGCGGCCGGCCTATGGGCGACGGCGCTGATCTTCTACCGCGTCTTCGACCGCCCGGACGTCAGCGGCGAGGGCGGCACCGTAGGCATCCAGTGGGGCTTCTTCGTCGCGTTCGTCGCGGCGGGCGCGCTCGCGGTCGCCGGGCAGCGGATCCGCGTCGCCGGCCGCCCCGAGCCGCGGCTCCCCGCCGCCGAGCCCGAACCGCCGCCCGCGCCGCCCCCCGGTTCGCCGGAGGCGCGGTCGCGGGCGCGGGCGCGGGCGCTCGTGCGCGACGACGTCGACACCGCCGTCGTACCGCGCTCGGATGCACCGACAGAGGCCGTGGCGCGACGCGGCCGTGCCGTCACCCGCGAGGACGCCCGCCGGCTCACGTTCGAGCCGCCGGGCGACGAGCTCGCCGATGACAACGCGCCACCCCTGCGCCCGGGCGAGATCCCGCCCTCACGCAATGACGGCTGACGGGCAGTCGGCGCGGCCGGCTCAGCACCCGCCGGGCGCGTCGCAGGGCCGCGGGTCGATCGCGTCGTCCTGGTAGGCGATGTAGCCGCCGACGAGCAGCAGCGCCGTCGCGACGAAGAGGATCGCGATGCCGACGATCACCGTACGCCGTGAGCCGGCGAGGTGGCCGACCACCCCGACGAACACGCCCAACCCGATCAGCAGCGCCACGGGCGTCGCCGACAGATCCGACGCGCCGAGGATCGTGGCGACCACAGCCGGACTTCCTATCATCCGGCGATGGCCGCCGCCGCCCCCGACTCCGTCGCCGCCTTCGGCATCGGGCTGCGCGAGGTCGGCTATCTGCCCGGCGAGGCGACGGCGCTGGTCGCCTATCTGGCGACGAAGCTCGGCAAGCCGATCCTCGTCGAGGGCCCGGCCGGCGTCGGCAAGACCGAGCTCGCCAAGGCGCTGGCGAAGGTGCTCGACCGCCGCCTCGTGCGCCTGCAGTGCTACGAGGGTCTCGACGAGGCCAAGGCGCTGTACGAGTGGAACTACCGCAAGCAGCTGCTGCGTATCCAGGCCGAGCGCCAGGACACGGTCTGGGACGAGGTCCAGGACGACATCTTCGGCGAGGAGTTCCTGCTCTCGCGCCCGCTGATGGACGCGATCACCTCCGAGCAGCCGATCGTCCTGCTCATCGACGAGATCGACAAGACCGACCAGGAGTTCGAGGCGATGCTGCTCGAGGTCCTGTCGGACTTCCAGATCTCGATCCCGGAGCTGGGTCGGGTCGAAGCGCGCTCGCACCCGGTCGTGCTGCTGACGTCGAACAACTCGCGCGAGCTGACCGAGGCGCTCAAGCGCCGCTGCCTGTACCTCTGGCTCGACTACCCCCACCTCGACCACGAGCTCGAGATCGTCCGCCTGCACGTCCCCGATTTGAACGAGAATGTCGCGCGCAAGCTCGTCGAGATCGTCGGGATGGTGCGCGACCTCGACCTCAAGAAGCCGCCCTCGATCGCGGAGTCGATCGACTGGGCGCGCGCGCTGCTGCTGCTCGGCGCGCAGGACATCGACGGCGCGACGTTCCGCGAGACGCTGTCGGTGATCGTCAAGCACCGCACGGACCTCGACATCGTCGCCGAGCGGGTGGGCGTGAAGCTCGGGCCTGCCGCACCGGCGGCTTTCGGCGCATAGCGTCGGGGCGTTGACCGCCCGTTTCGCGCCGCCGATCGGGCGTATCCTGAGCGGATGCCCGCCGCGCCCGAGTCCGCCGCGCGACCCGTCGCCCCAGGCCTCGCCGCGCGCCTCGTCGAGTTCGGCGAGGAGCTGCGCGCCGAGGGCGTCAACAGCGGGACCGCGGAGCTGCTCGACGCGTTCGCCGTGCTGGCCGAGGTGCCCTGGACCGACCCGGACGCCTTTCGCGAGGCGCTCGCCGCGACGCTGGCGAAGTCCCAGGAGGATCGCCGCATCTTCGAGCTCGTCTTCGAGCGCTTCTTCTTTCGCGCGACGGAGGCCGCCGCACTGCGCGAGGGAGTGCGGGAGCACGGGGTGCGGACCGGTGACCGCGACGGTGACGATGGCGGCGAGGTCGACCTCGAGGAGTTGCGTCGCCAGATCGCCGCCGCGCTGCAGGAGGGCTCGGAGTCTCTGATGCGCGACCTCGCACGGCTGGCGATCGCGGCGTTCGGGCGCCAGGGCGACGGCTCGGGGGTGATCGGCGTCGACGTGCAGCGCATCCGTCGCACGCTCGGCCTGCGCGCCGAGCCCCAGCCCCAGCTCGACGAGGACGACCCGCGCCGCGCCGGGCTGCCGCGCGACGCGCTGCGGCGCTTCGAGACCCTGCTGCGCCGCGAGCTCGAGCGCGGCCAGATCGAGCGCACGGCGAAGCTGCCGCCGTCGCGGCCGCTCAACGAGCTCGATCGCGCGCTGCCGAGCGGGCCGCTGCAGGACCTCGCGGCTGTCCATCGCGTCGTCGCCCAGCTCAAGCGGCGCCTGAAGACGCAGGGCCAGGAGCACCGCGGTCACGCGCGCCACGCGCACGTCGACATGCGCCGCACGATGCGCGCATCTCTGCAGACCGGCGGCGTCCCGGTCGACCTGCGCTTCAAGCCGGTGCGCCCGCGCCGGCCGGAGATCTACGTCCTGTGCGACGTGTCGACGTCGGTGACGAGCGCCTCGGTGTTCTTCCTCAGCGTCCTGCACGCCCTGCACGACTCGTTTCGCAAGATGCGCTCGTTCGTGTTCATCGAGCGCATCAGCGAGGTGACCGACGTCTTCGGCCGCGAGCGCGACTTCCGCGCCGTGTCGGAGGCGATCGCGCGCGACGCCGGCGTCGCCGACATCTCCGGCTACACCGACTACGGCCGGGTCTGGTCGGAGTTTCGCACGCTCGTCGAGGACGACCTGCACCCGCGCGCGACGGTCATCGTCCTCGGCGACGCGCGCACGAACGGGCGCGACCCGCGCGCCGACGTCTTCGGCCAGGTCGCCGCCCGCGCCGGCCGCACGTTCTGGCTGAACCCCGAGCCGCGGCTGTACTGGAACTACGGCGACTCCGTGATCGCGACCTACGAGCAGTACTGCGAGGCGTTCGAGTGCTGGACGACCGGCCAGCTCGAGGAGTTCGTGAAGGCGCTGACGGCGCCTGCCCGGACGCGGTAAGCGGTAGCACCGCGGTGTCGTGGCCACGTTTGGCCCCCGCCCCCGAGCGGGCATGACGCCTGGCCATGGCCGAAGCGCGCATCACGAGCTACCGCGACGGACCCCTGCTGGTACGCGGGCCGGTGCGGCTCTGCGACCAGGAGGGCAATCCGATCGAGCTCGATCGCGAGACCATCGCGCTTTGTCGCTGCGGCAAGTCGCGGATGCGGCCGTTCTGCGACGGCACGCACAAGGTCGTGCGCTTTCGCGCCCCGAGCGGCGCGGAATCAGGTCGCGGCGGCTGACGAAGCCGGGGCGGGCAACGGGATCAGCAGCGAGCTGACGCCCGCTTCCCACGCGCCGAGCATCCCGCGCGCCCAGCGTCCGTCGAGGGCGGCGAGCGTGGCAGCGCCCCAGAGAATGTCGCTCGTCAGCTCCGGTTGCTGGCGCGCGAGGCCACCGGCGAGGTCGACGGCGGCGACGGCCTCGTGGATCGCGTCGGCGGTGACGTGCTCGTCGAAGAACTCCGTGGCACGGCCGGTGGCGAAGCCGAGGCGTCGCAGACCCTCGGCGTAACGGCGGTTGGGCACCGAGGACTCCATCTCGAACAGCGCGAGGTGGCCGATGATCGCGCCGCGCCAGCGGCGGTGCAGGCCGAAGAGCGACATGAGGTTCACGGTCGCCAGCGTGCTGCCGGGCAGGTGGTCGACGTAGGCGCCGTAGGTCGTGTCGAGCCCGAGCTCCTGCATCGTGTCGGCGAACAGCTTGGCGTGGATGCGCTCGGCGTCTCCGTTGCCGTACTCGTCTGCCTGGATCTGCACGAGCGCGCCCTTCGGGGGACCGTACATGCGCGGCAGCGCCCACGAGTGCGGGTCGGCCTCCTTGAGCTGGTAGGCCGAGCGGTGCGCGAGAAACTCGAGGACCTGCTCGAGCGTCGCCTCGCGGTTGATGTAGCGCGAGACCGACGGCGCGTCGTCGGCCTCGGCGATCGCGCGCAGGGCGAGGTCCATCTCCTCGGGACCCGCCGGCGCCGGCGGGCGCGGGACGGCGGCCGCCAGCGCGCCCTCGAAGCAGGCCTCGATGTCACGGCGCAGCGCCAGCAGCGTCGGCTCCCACTCCCATTCGTCTGCGACCCCGGGCAAGCCGCGGTAGTGCAACTCGTAGCAGCAGTACAGCGCCAGCTGTAGATCCTCGTCCGACAACGGATCGGCCGGCGCCTGCACGGGCGGCGCCGGCAGAGCGTGCACGGGGTGCGCGAGAGCCGCCAGCAGCGCCTCGCTGAGCTCCCCCCGGGCCTGCGGCAGTTCTGGCACGCACCGGCACTTACCCCCTCGTACGCACGGTGAACCCACCAGCGGAAGCGGCGCGCTAGGCCAAAAACTGCCCGGCGAGCCAGGCCACGAGCCCGTCGAGACCGTGGCGCGCCGCCACCGCGCGCTGGCGAGCCGCGCCGCCGGGACCCGCCGCGAGGGCCCGAGCGCGTTCCAGCTCAGCAGCGCAACCCAGCCGCGCGGCGACCGGAGCGAGCTCGTCGAGCAGGGCGTCCAGGCGCGCGCGCAGCGGTTGGCGCTCGCCCGTCACGAGGTCGGCGAACGACGCGTCGAGCCCGTGCCGAGCGGCCCACCAGCGATTCTCGGCGATCCGCCACGTCGGCGCGACGGGAAGCTGCTCGCCCGCGTCGACGCGATCGCCCAGCCACGCGACGAGCGCGTGCACGACGGCGGCGAACGCCGCCGTCTCGCCGACCGTAGTCTGCGTGTCGGCCGCGCGCACCTCGATCGTGCCGAAGGTCGGATGCAGCCGCAGCTCCCACCACCAGCGCCGCTTGGCCGGCAGGACACCGGCGCCCTCACCCCAGCTCAGCGCCCGTTCGAAGTCTCCCCAGCTGCCGAGCGACGGCGGGACCCCCTGGCGCGGCAGCATCGCCGAGATGGTGGGCCGCACGGACGCCAGGCCGCTGTCGCGGCCCTCGTGAAACGGCGCGTTGGCCGCCAGACCGGCGAGGTCGGGCAGATACGAGCGCAGCGCGTCGTGGATCGCGACCGCGCGCTCGGCGCCGCTGATCGCGACGTGGACGTGCAGGCCGAACACGAGCTGCCGGCGGGCGATGCTGGCGTACTCCTCGGCCAGCTCGCCGTAGCGCGGCGCGCCGTGCAGCTCGCCGAGCGCCGCCGTGAACGGATGCACCCCCGCGCCGGCGGCGAGCGCCCGCCCCTCGAGGGCGGCGAGCAGATCGCGGCGCGCCTCGCGCAGCACCTGCGCCGCATCGGCGACCGTGTGCCGCGGCGGCGTGACGGTCTCGATCTGCGCGGCGATCAGCTCTGGCTTGAAGCGCTCATCGCCGTCGAGCGCCGCAAGCGCCTGCTCGCAGCGCGGCGCGAGGTCCAGCGTCTCGGCGTCGAGCAGCATGAGCTCCTCCTCGATTCCGATCGTCGGCGCACGCGGAGCGTCGAAGGCGTCGCGCAGCGATGGCGCGTGGAGCGCGGGCACGGGGGTGTCGATGGTGGGCTCGAGGGTCACGTTTGCCGCCGGGGCCCGCGAGGCATACCCGGCAACCATGCGAATCATCACCCTCCCGGGAGTCTTCACCCCGCGCAGCGACACGTGGCTGCTGGCCGACGTCATGTGCAACGCGCAGCCCCCGCGCGGCGCCGACGTGCTCGAGCTCGGCACCGGCAGCGGCGCGATCGGGGTCGCTGCCGCGCAGAGCGGCGCACGCTCGGTGACCGTCGTCGACGTCTCGCGCCGCGCCCTGATGACGGCTGCGATCAACGCGCGGCTCAACGGCGTCCGCGTCAAGCCCCGCCGCGGCGACCTCTTCGCTCCCGTGGCCGGCGAGCAGTTCGATCTCATCGTCTCCAACCCGCCCTACCTGCCAAGCGACGAGATCCCCGCGCGTGGCCCGTCGCGCGCGTGGGAGGGCGGCGGCGCCGACGGCCGCGGCCTGCTGGAGCGCATCTGCGCGGACGTCGCCGAACATCTGCGCCCGGGCGGCACCGTGCTGCTCGTGCACTCCTCGGTCAACGACGTGCAGCGCACGCTCGACGCGCTCGAGCGGGCGGGGCTGCGGGCCGACGTCGTCCACCGGGAGACGGGCCCGCTCGGTCCGCTGCTGGCGGCGAAGCGGCCCGACCTCGAGGAGGAGGACATCTGCGTGGTGCGCGGTCGCCGGCCCTAGCGCCGGCATCTGCGGGTGAAGCTCTGAGCCGCACGGATGCATGACATAGCGCAGAAGCCGATGCTCGCCCGACTCGTTCGCGAGCTTCCGAGCGGCGACGTGCTCTACGAGCCGAAGTGGGACGGCTTTCGCTGCCTCGCCTACCGCGACGGCGGCGAGGCCGACCTGCGCAGCCGCCACGGCCGGCCGCTCGCACGCTATTTCCCGGAGATCGCTGCCGCGCTCGCCGCCCACGCGCCGGCACGCGTCGCGCTGGACGGCGAGCTGCTCGTCCTGGTCGACGGCCGCTTCGACTTCTCTGCGCTCATGGCGCGGCTGCATCCCGCGGCCAGCCGGGTGCGCGAGCTCGCGACGCGGACGCCCGCCGTCTTCGTCGCGTTCGACCTGCTCGGGGCCGATCACGAGGATCTGCGTTCGCGGCCGTTTCGCGAACGGCGCGCACGGCTCGTCGAGCTACTCGCCGATGTGCGGCCGCCGCTGTTCGTGACGCCCGCGACCGCGGACCGGGATGTGGCCGCCAGCTGGCTCGAGCGCTTCCGGGGAGGCGGCCTGGACGGCGTGGTCGCCAAGCCGTGCGACGGCCGCTACGAGCACGGGGCCCGGACGATGCTCAAGGTCAAGCACGAGCGCACGGCGGACTGCGTCGTGGCCGGGCTGCGCGGGACGGCCGACCCGCCGACGGTGAACGCGCTGCTGCTCGGGCTCTTCGACGAGGACGACCGGCTCGAGCACATCGGCGTCGCCAGCTCGTTCGCGAGGTCAGCCGGCGAGCGGCTGGCGCGCGAGCTCGCGCCGCTCGCGGTTGGGCTCGAGGGACATCCCTGGGAGCACGGGTTCCTGCTCGGCGGCGGTGCGATGGGCCGGCTGAAGGGCGCCGCCGGCCGCTGGGAGCCCGGCATGACGATGGACTGGATCCCCCTCGCGCCGACGACCGTCTGCGAGGTCTCCTACACGCAGATCGACGGCCGCCGGCTGCGCCACCCGGCCAAGCTCGTGCGCTGGCGGCCCGATCGGGAGCCCTCGTCGTGCCGGATGGACCAGCTCGAGGAGCCGCTGGAGGAGCCGGGCCGGATGCTCGGCGGCTGACGAGCCGAGGTCGGTCACCGGCTCATCGCCGCAGCCGCGCGAGATCCTGCTTGGCCGTCAGCACGTCTGCGAAGAGGTCGCCGTGGCGCTCGATCCGCTCCAGGACGTCGCGCATCTCGAACACGAGCGCGCCGCGGTCATCGTCTGCAACGGCTGCCTCGACCTCCTCCCAGCGCACCGGCGTCGAAACGGTCGGGCGCTCCTTCGCGCGTACGGAGTAGGCGCAGACCATCGACTTGTGCTCGGTGTTCTGGCCCCAGTCGACGAGCACCCGGCCGCGGCGCTCGGCGCGTGCCATCCGCGAGATGACCTCGCCGGGCGACTGGGCCTCGAGGGTCTGCGCGATCGCCTTCGCCAGCGGCTTCGTCTGCGCGTACATGACCTCCTCGTCGTTGAGCGGGACGTAGACCTGCAGGCCCTTCGAGCCGGAGGTCTTGACGAGCCCTCGCAGCCCGGCGGCGGCGAGCAGCGCGCGCAAGCGCAGCGCGACGGCGCCGCAGCCGAGGACGTCGACCCCCTCGCCGGGATCAAGATCGAATGCCAGCACCGTCGGCCGATGCATGT
This sequence comes from Actinomycetota bacterium, assembly GCA_019348435.1. Classification (GTDB taxonomy): domain Bacteria; phylum Actinomycetota; class Thermoleophilia; order Solirubrobacterales; family Solirubrobacteraceae; genus CADCVQ01. Next base: position 4,474 of record JAHWJM010000022.1, on the reverse strand, counting down.
CGTCGCGCCTGTGCAGCGACGTGTGCAGCTCGATCGACCCGATGTTGACCGCCCACAGCAGCCCGGCCAGCTCGTTGACGACGCAGTAGTCGATGTTGGCCTGCTTCGCCTCGCTCCAGACGGGCGCGATCGCCATCCACTCCGGCCGGTGCTCGGGGCAGCCCTTCTGCCAGAAGCGCGGTCCCTCCACGCCCTCGGGATAGCGATGCATGTGCAGCAGCCGCTCGCGCAGGTGGGGCAGCATCGCGTCGGCCACTCGGACGTAGTAGTCGAGCACCTCGCCCTTCGTCACGCGGGCGCGCGGGAACACGACCCGGTCGAGGTTGCCGATCCTCAGCTCGTGGCCGCCGATCTCGACGGCTCCCGCGTTCTTCACGGCCATACGCAGGCAGATCCCCGCCCACGCCAGCGCTCACACTGCCGATCCGGCGCTCGCGACGGCATCGGAGCGGGTAGGCCACGACGCAGCTCGAAGAAAGGAGCGCCATGCCACCCGCAGGCGTCAAGAAGGGAACCAAGCGCGCCCGGCAGTACGAGCACATCAAGGACAGCCAGCTCGATCAGGGCAAGTCCGAGGATCGCGCGGAGGAGATCGCCGCGCGCACGGTCAACAAGGAGCGGGCCCGCTCCGGGGAATCCAAGTCGAAGTCCAAGACCTCGACGAACGACATGTCCTCGAGCAAGCGCGGCGGCCAGCGCTCGGGCACGAACCGCGAGAAGGGCCGCACCCGCGACCAGCTCTACAACGAGGCCAAGAAGCTCGGCATCGACGGGCGCTCGAAGATGAACAAGGACCAGCTCAAGCGGGCGGTCGACCGCAAGAAGTAGCGCGCGGAGGCGGTCGCTTCGGCCCCCGTCACGCGCGACCAAACGACGGCGTCAGGCTCCAGATGCTCCCGTCCTGCCGTATCGGGCCGCATCTGTGAGGACTTCAATCGGCGGGCATCGCGGTACCCTGTCTCTTCGAGCAACAGGGGTGCTGAGAGGCAGAACGCTCGGCTGAGATGGATCGCGCCAGATCCAGACCCTTCGAACCTGTGGGGTAATGCCCGCGGAGGGAGCCATGCTGACGCGTACACGGGCGCCCGAGGTGGCGCCGGCTGAGGTCGACACCGGACTCGGTGCCGCCCGCCTGCGCGATGTCGACAAGACGTTCGCCGCGCGCCGCCGCGGAGCCGACCCGGTCACCGCCGTGCGCGGCCTCAGCCTGACTGCCGGTCCCGGCGAGATCGTCGCCGTCGTCGGCCCGAGCGGCTGCGGCAAGACGACGCTGCTCGAGCTCGTATGCGGCCTGATCGCGCCCGACGCGGGAACGGTCGACGCGGCGCCGGCGGCGCTCATGGCCCAGCGCGACCTGCTGCTGCCGTGGCGCACCGCCGTCGACAATGCGGCGCTGGCGCTGAGCGTCGCGGGCGTCGAGCGCGGTGCGGCGCGAGCGCGCGCGGCCGCGCTGCTGCGCGACTTCGGGCTGGGAGGCTTCGAGCGCGCCCGCCCGGCGGAGCTCTCGGGCGGGATGCGCCAGCGCGTCGCGTTCGCGCGTACGCTGCTGTCGGGCCGCACGGTCCTGTGCCTCGACGAGCCGTTCGCCGCGCTCGACGCGCTCACGCGACAGGAGATGCAGGACTGGCTGGCGGGTGCGCTGCTGGCACAGCCGCGCACCGTCGTGCTGGTCACCCACGACGTCGAAGAGGCGATCGTCCTCGCCGACCGCGTGCTCGTCATGTCGCCGCGTCCCGGCCGCGTCGTCGCCACGCTGGACGTGGCCGTGGAGCGGCCGCGCCGCCGCACGGACCCGGCGCTCGTCGCGCTGCGCGAGCGCGCGCTGCGGGAGCTGCGCGCGTGACGGCGGCGCTCCTGCTGCTCGGCCTGCTCGGTGGCTGGGAGGCCTACACGCGGCTGAGCGGCATCGACGAGTTCGTGCTGCCCGCGCCGACCGCGATCGCCAGCGCGCTCTACGACGACCGCGCGCTGCTGTGGAGCAACTTCACGGTGACCGCGGGTGAGATCGGCTTCGGCATGCTCGTGGCGATCGTGCTCGGCCTGGCGTTCGCGACCGCGATCCACTTCAGCGAAGGGCTGCGCCGCGCGCTGTACCCGCTGCTCGTCGGCTCGCAGACGATCCCGATCGTGCTCATCGCGCCGCTGCTCGTCGCCTGGTGGGGCTTCGGCCTGACGCCAAAGCTCGCGATCGTCGCGCTCGTCTGCTTCTTTCCGATCGTCGTGCCGACGCTCGACGCGCTGGACCGCGTCGACGACGATCTGCGCAAGCTCATGCGCACGTTCGGCGCGTCGCGCTGGCAGACGTTCCGGATGATCGAGGCGCCCGCTGCGCTGCCCGGCGTGCTGACGGGCGCCAAGCTCAGCGTTGCGATCGCCGCGATCGCCGCCACGTTCGCCGAGCTGGCCGGCTCCGAGGCCGGGCTGGGCAACCTCATGCTCAAGGCCATCCCCCAGTTCGAGACCGCACGCGCATTCGCCGCCGTGCTGATCTTGTCCGCCTTCTCCGTCGCGCTGTTTGCCCTCCTGGCGCTCGCCGAGCGCCGCCTGCTTCCGTGGGCCCGTCAACCGAGAGGAACCGCCCCGTGATCGATCGCCGCCTCGTCCCCGCCATGATCGCCGTGCTGCTCGCGCTCGGCCTCGCCGCCTGTGGGGAGAAGAAGGAGACGATCGGCGAACCTGTCACGGAGCGCGTCGACCTCGTTCTCGACTACCTGCCCAACGCCGACCATGCCGGGATCTACGCGGCGATCGACTCCGGCGAGTTCGAGCAGGCGGGGCTCGACGTCACGCTGCGCACGCCGTCCGACCCGTCCGCGCCGCTGAAGCTGCTGGCCGCGGCCAGGTCCGATCTGGCGATCTCGTACGAGCCCGAGTTGCTGCTGGCGCGCGCGCAGGGGGCGAAGCTCGTGTCGATCGGCGCGCTCGTGCAGCGGCCGCTGACGTCGATCGTGTCGATCGGCAAGGACGCGATCCGCCGTCCGGCGCAGCTCGAGGGCAAGAAGGTCGGCACGGCCGGCATCCCCTATCAGGACGCCTACCTCGAGACGATCCTGAAGCGCGCGGGCGCCGATCCCGCGAGCGTCAGGTCGATCAACGTCGGGTTCAACCTCGTGCCGGCCCTGCTGACCGAGCGCGTCGACGCCGTCCTCGGGATGTTCTGGAACGTCGAGGGCGTCCAGCTTCGGATGCAGGACAAGAAGCCGGTCATCCTGCGCATGGACGAGGTCGGGGTACCGACCTACAACGAGCTCGTGATCGTGGCGCGCGAGGCCGACGTCCGCTCACGTGGGCCGGTCCTGCGGCGCTTCATGCGCGCCCTCGCGCTCGGCCATCAGCAGCTGCGCGAGGACGTCGACATCGGTGTCGACGCGCTCGTCAAGGCCAATCCGGACCTCAAGGCAAGCCTGCAGCGCGCCCAGGTCAGGGCGACGCTGCCGGTCTTCTTCCCGCGCGACAGCTCGCGGCCGTTCGGCTATCAGGACGCCCGCGAGTGGCAGCGCTACTCGCAGTGGATGCAGGAGAACGACGTCATCGAGGACTCGAGCGTCGGGCAGCGCGCGTTCACGAACGAGTTCCTGCCCGGTGAGGGCATCTGACGCCGGCGCCGCGCACGCTGACGGTCGCGCACGCGCGGCGGCTGGCCCTGCACGCTCAGCGTCAGCAGCTCGTCGGCGACGCGGCCGGAGCGCAGCGCCTGCGCCAGCGGCGCGTCGGCCGGGTCCAGCACGGTGCCGTCCGGCCGCAGCAGCTCGGCACGCGCGGACGCGTGCGGCGCGCCGCCGGCGCCGTTGACGTCGACCAGCCGCGACTCGCCCCGCGGGTACTTGCGGGCCAGGGCGACGTTGATCCGGGCCACGCGGTCGGCGCCATGCTGGATCTTGCGCGAGGCGACGACCTTGCCGCCGCCGTCGCTGCGCCACACGACGTCGGGGTCGAGGACGGCCATCAGCGCCTCCAGGTCGCCTTGCGCCGTGGCGACCGCGAACGCACCCACGAGCTCGGCCTGCTCGGCGCGCAGGTCGTCCAGCAGGTCGCTCAGCGGGGGCGGCATCCCGGCAGGTTAACCGTCGCTCACATGGGCCGCTAGCCTGGCCGGTGTGCCCCCGACCACCGCGCTGCCACGCCGAGAGCAGCTGCTCGAGGCGGCGGCGCACCTGTTCGCGGACCGCGGCTTCCACGCGGTCGGCATCGACGACATCGGTGCCGCAGCGGGGATCAGCGGACCCGGCGTCTACCGCCACTTCCCCAGCAAGGCAGCGCTGCTCGAGGCGCTGTGCGACCGGGCGATGACGCACATGCTCGAGGGCGCGCGCGGCATCCCGGGCGCGCACACCGACCCGCACCGCGCGCTCGAGGCCCTCGTCGACCTGCACGTGCGCTTCGCCGTCGCGGAGCGCGCGCTGATCGGGGTGTGGGTCCGCGAGGCACGCGCGCTCTCCGACGACGTACGGCGATCGCTGCGGCGCCGGATGAA
>JAHWJM010000229.1 GCA_019348435.1 Actinomycetota bacterium | reverse complement strand
GCCTCGCGAGCTGCGCTTCTGCGTGCGCGAGCGCATGGGGCCCGAGGGGGTGCTCGAGCCGCTCGACGAGGCGAGCGTGCGCGACGTCGTCGCCGCACTGGGCGAGGCAGGGGTCGAGGCCGTGGCGGTCTGCCTGCTCTTCGCCTTCCTGCACCCCGAGCACGAACGGCGCGTGGGCGCGGCGATCCGCGAGGCGCTGCGGTCCCTCGGCGAGGACCACCTGCTCGTGCGGCCCCACGGCCAGGACCCGCACGGCGACGCCGTCGAGGTCCTGGACTTCAAGGGGGACGGCGCCGTGCCGCGGCCGCCGAGAGCGACCGATCCGATCTGCGTCAGCGTGCGCGCCCGCAGGATTCGCAGGCGGCGTCCCTGGAGCGCATAGAGCCGGTGGGCGTCGGGCGACACGACGAGGCCCGCGATCGTCGCGCTGCCAAGCGCGCGGCGGGCGACCTCCGTGCGCTCGTTGACGTCGATCGCGACCACCGTCGAGCCGGCCGCGACGAACCCGCGCGCACCGTCACCGTCCACCGCCACCGCAGTACTCGGCGCGGGCAGCGCCAGCCGCGTGACGACGCGGTCCGACGTGACGTTGAGCAGCAGCAGTTCAGCAGTCCCGCTCGCCACGAGCGCCACCCGAGCCTCGGCGGCCGGCAGCGGAGCTAGGACGCAGGCGAGCGCAGCCAGCAGACAGGTGCGCGAAGACCGCAAGCGCCTGAACCTAGACGACCGAACCCGCGCCAAGCGCCGCTTGAGGCGCGGCGAGGGCCGCGAATCACTACAGGCCGGGCGGGTGGCGGACGGTGTAACCCTTGCCGCTGCGCCCGCTGGCGGGCTGCCAGCGCGTGCCGGCACTGGCGCGGCCGCTCGTGTCGAAGCGCAATCCCGCAACGACCATGTACATGTGGCCCCCGTTGGCGTAGATCGTGATCCACTGGCCCGGACCCGCGTCGCCCCAGCTCACGAAGCCGCCGGAGGGCATCGAGGCGTCGAGCAGGCCGCCGCCGTGCAGCGCGTAGGAGACCGAGCCGGAGCAGTCATAGCCGCTGTCTTCCCACTTGCCGTGGCCGCCGCCGTAGATGTACGGCATCTTGGCGATCTTGTTGCCGGCCTCGATGACCGCCTGGACGACCGGCGGTGCGGATGCCGGCGCCACGGCCAGCCCGTCGGGGCGGACGGTCGCGGTGTCGCCCGGGCCCAGCACGAGCGGCGGGGGCTCGGCGGGCTTGGGAATGACCATCTTGGTGTTCTTCGGCAGTGCTCCGCCGGTCGAGGCCGATGCGACCGCGCCGCCGTTGACGGCGACGTCCTTGACGACCCGAGCGTCGGTGCGGGTGACCTTCCCGTCGACCTTGCGGCGCTGGGCGCGCTCGAAGGTGCGCACCGAGGTCTTCGTGCCGGTGCCGAAGACGCCGTCGGCACCGGTCTCGATGCCGGCGCGCGTCAGGTACCTCTGCAGCGATCTGACGTCCTTGCCCTTATGGCCCTGCTTGAGGGTGCGCTCGCCAAACGACCAACTCTTCTTTTTGGCCGATGCCTGGCCGGGTACGAGCAGCACAACGGCCAGAAGGCACATGGCGATACGGAACAGCGGCTTCACGCGGGCTTGACCCCTTCTCCTTCGGGTGCCTGCGGGGTTAGCTGACGGGCTCGCGCAGAAAGAGCTAGCGCTACGCCGTGCGATACGGCGATTCGCCCCAGGGACGTTTCCTCAAACGTCCCAAATGGTTCCCCCGCCTCGTGCCGTAGAACGGCGCGAGTTCGGCTGATCACTGACCGGCGGAACCCTAGCGCACGTTCACGACGAATGCACGCTCGGTGTCATAACTTCTGCAGGCGGCGGCGGGGCTGTATCTATCCGCACAACACGGCGTCCACGATCGCGAGCGCGACCTCGGCGCGCGAGCGCAGCGAGCCGACGACGACGTACTCATCCGCGGTATGCGCGCCGCCGCCGCGCGGGCCCAGGCCGTCGATCGTGATCGGGATGTGCGGCGCCATGTAGCTGGCGTCGCTCGCTCCCCCGCGCGAGGCGCCGATGATCGGCCGTCCGAGCCGCTCGCCGGCCGTCTCCAGCAGCGGCGCCGTCTGCGCGCGAGCGTCCATGCTCGGCCAGCGGCGCAGCAGCGCGCGCTCCAGGCGCACGCCGTCGACGGTCGCCGGCAGCGCGGCGAGCACGCTGTCGAAGGTGTCCACGTCGTCGGCGCGCAGGTCGCACAGCAGCTCACCGGTGCCGGGGACGACGTTGAACGCCTCCCCGCAGTTGATGACCGTCGGGACGGCCGTGAGGCGCTCGGATCCCTGCGGGTCGTGGCGGCTGGCGACCGACTGCGCGGCGCTCGCCAGCGCCAGCAGCGCGTTGGCGCCCGTGTCGGGTGCAGAGCCCGAGTGCGCCTTGCGCCCGTGCGCGAGTACCTGCAGCGTGCCCGCGGCCTTGCGGCGCACGACGACCGCCTCCTCGCCGCCCGCGGTCAACTCGCCACCCTCGAAGCACAGGCAGGCGTCCCAGCCCGCGAACCGGGCGGCGTGGACGAAGTCGCCGGCGCGCCATTCCTCGTCGCAGACGAGCAGCAGGGCGACCTCCTGGAAGGTCTCGGGCCGTTCGGCCAGCTCTCGTAGGACTCCGAGCGCGAGCACGTCGCCGGCCTTCATGTCCACCGATCCCGCTCCCACCAGCGTCTCGCCGTGGTCCTCCAGGGCACGATGGTCGGCATGCGAGTGCACGGTGTCGACGTGGCCGAGCAGCACGATGCGCCCGCTCGGCGCGCTGCCCTGCAGGGTCAGGATGAGGTCCTCGGCATGGTCGATCGACGAGCAGGGCGCGCGCTCGACGCGCACCCCCTCCGGCGCCAACGACTGCGCCACGGCGAACGCCTCGTCTGCCCCGGCGACATCGCCCGACGGCGACGACACCGCGACGAGGCGCTCGAGCTCCTGCGGCGCGCGCGCGGCGATCCGTGCGGCGGCCTCGGCGATCCAGGGATCCATGGCCGTCGTTGTACCTGAAAGGCACCGGCCCAGCCGACCTCACCGCCTCAGGCGCCCGCGAGCGATCGCCGAGCCGCGAGGCTACGCGCCGAGCACGGCCTCCAGGCGCCGCTCCAGCGCGCCCGCGACGGCCTCGCGCACGAAGCCGGGCTTGAAGCGCTCCACGGTCGCCTCGAGAAAGCCCTCGATGACCAGGCGCTTGGCATCCTCCAGCGGCAGGCCCCGCGACCGCAGGTAGTACAGCTGCTCGGGATCGATCTGGGCGATCGCCGCGGCGTGCGTGCAGCGCACGTCGTTGGCGAGGATCTCCAGACCCGGGATCGAGTCGGCGTGCGCCGTCTTCGTCAGCAGCAGGTTGCGCGACTCCTGGAAGGCGTCGATCTGCTGCGCGCCGGGGTCGACCTTGATCATGCCCGACCACACGGTGCTCGAGCGTCCGTCGAGGATCCCGCGGAACGCGAGGTCCGACGTCGTGTTCGGCGCGGCGTGCTCCTGCGTGGTCGCGTAGTCGAGGTGCTGGCGGCCGTGCGTCGCGTAGGCGCCGGTGACCTTGGCGTCCGAGCCGGGGCCCGCGAGCTGCGTATCCATCGCGACGCGCCCGTTGCCGGCGCCGAAGCCCAGCGCGATCCAGTCCAGCGCTCCGTCGCGCTCGACGACCGCCCGCTGCGAGCCGAAGATCCACGACTTCTCGCTGAGGCCCTGCGCGCAGACGTAGCGCAGGCTGGCGTTCTGGCCCACCGACAGCTCGGTGACCGTGCTGAACAGGCCACCGGCGCCGGAATCCGCTGCGGACACGTACTGCTCGAAGACCTCGGCCTGGGCGCCCTCCTCGAGGACGACGAGCGTGCGCCAGTGCAGCGCGGTCTGCGGTTGGGACTGCACGACGGTCGCGACGACCGGCACCTGCAGGTGCACGCCGCGCGGGACGTAGACGAACGCGCCACCCTGCCAGCCGGCCTCGTTGCGCGCGACGAAGGGATCCTCCCGCGAGACGATCGAGCCGAAGTGACGCTCGACGAGCTCGGGGTGCCGCGCGACGGCCGCGGAGAGCGACATGACGATCGCGCCGTCGGGCGCGGGCTCCAGCGGGTCGGCGAACACGTCGTCGACCTGCTCGAGCAGCAGGGCGCCGGCGGGCGGCGCGATCAGGCCCAGCCCGGCGGCGTCGACGTCGGTGGCCTCGGTCTCGGCCTCGGGCGTGAGGTACGAGTCAAGGTCGAGGTTCTTCAGCGACGTGAACTCCCAGCCAGGCTTGCCGCGAAACGACGGCATCGGCAGGGACTCCGTGAGGGCGGCGGCACGCTCGCGGCGCGCCGCCAGCCAAGCCGGCTCGGCCGCCGTGGACGTGGCGGGACTAGCCAATTGAGCCCTCCATCTGAAGCTCGATGAGCCGGTTCATCTCGACGGCGTACTCCATCGGCAGCTCCTTGACGATCGGCTCGATGAAGCCGTTGACGATGAGCTTGCCCGCCTCGTCCTCGGGGAGGCCGTGCGACATGAGGTAGAAGAGCTGCTCCTCGCCGACCTTCGAGACGGTGGCCTCGTGACCGATCTGCGCGTCGCGGGCACCGACCTCCATGTAGGGGAAGGTGTCGGAGATGCTGTGCTCGTCGAGGATCAGGGCGTCGCACTGCACGTGGCTCTTGCAGCCGTGGGCGCCCTCGTCGACCCGGACGAGGCCGCGGTAGCTGGTGCGGCCGCCGTCCTTCGAGATCGACTTCGACACGATCTTCGAGGTGGTCTCCGGCGCGGCGTGGACCATCTTCGCCCCCGCGTCCTGGTGCTGGCCGGGGCCCGCGTAGGCGACGGACAGGACCTCGCCCGACGCCTTCGGCCCCATGAGGTAGACGGCCGGGTACTTCATCGTGAGCCGGCTGCCGATGTTGCCGTCGATCCACTCCACGTGCGCCTCGGCCTCGGCCCGTGCCCGCTTGGTGACGAGGTTGTAGACGTTCGGCGACCAGTTCTGGATGGTCGTGTACGTGATCCGGGCGCTGGGCTTGGCCACCAGCTCCACCACCGCC
>JAHWJM010000228.1 GCA_019348435.1 Actinomycetota bacterium | reverse complement strand
GCCGGAGAGTCGCACGGCCCCGGCCTCACCTGCATCGTCGAGGGGCTGCCCGCGGGGCTGGCCCTTGACGAGGACCTGCTCAACCGCGACATGGCGCGCCGCCAGCTCGGCCACGGGCGGGGCGGACGCATGAAGATCGAGCGCGACCGCGCGGAGGTCACCGCCGGCGTGCGCCACGGCCTGACGCTCGGCGGCCCGATCGCGCTGCAGATCGCCAACCGCGACTACGCCAACTGGGAGGAGCGGATGAACCCGTGGCCGGTCGAGGCGACCGTTCCGGAGGTCCATCTGCCGCGGCCCGGGCACGCCGACCTCGTCGGCACCCAGAAGTACGGCTTCTCGGACGTGCGCAACGTGCTCGAGCGCGCCAGCGCCCGCGAGACGGCGGCGCGGGTCGCCGGTGGTGCGCTGGCACGGGCGTTCCTGCGCGCGCTCGGGGTAGAGATCCGCTCGCACGTCATCCAGATCGGCAGCGTGCAGGCCCCGCCGCGCGACGAGCCGCTCACGCTGGGCGACTTCGACGGCGTCGACGAGGATCCGGTGCGGTGTCTCGAGCGCGAGGCGAGCCGCGCGATGGTCGGCCACATCAACGTCCAGCGCAAGGCCAACGAGTCGATCGGCGGCGTCTTCGAGGTGATCGCGTTCGGGCTCGTGCCGGGGCTCGGCTCGCACGTCTCGTGGGAGGAGCGCCTCGACGGCAGGATCGCGGCTGCGCTCTGCTCCATCCAGGCGATCAAGGGCGTCGGGCTGGGGGAGGGCTTCGACCTCGCGGGCAAGCCGGGCTCCGAAGCGCACGACGAGATCTTCTGGTCGCAGGAGCGCGGCTACCACCGCGAGACGAACCACGCCGGCGGGCTCGAGGGCGGCATGACGACCGGCGACCCCTTGTACGCGCGCGCCGCGATGAAGCCGCTGCCGACGCTCACCAAGCCGCTGCGCTCCGTCGACATCGCGACGAAGGAGCCCGCCCAGGCGCTGCGCGAGCGGACGGACTCGTGCACGGTGCCGGCGGCGGGCGTCGTCGGCGAATCGATGCTCGCCTTCGTCCTTGCCGAGGCCTACCGGGCGAAGTTCGGCGGCGACCACATCGACGACGCGCTCGCCGCGGTCGCCGCCTACCGCGAGCGCATCGACTGGCGCCCGTCGTGACGGCGCAGGCGACATGGCGCTCGTCTTCGTAGGGTTCATGGGCGCCGGGAAGTCCTCGGCGCTCGATGACGTGCTCGACACCGACAAGCTCGTCGAGGACCAGCTCGAGATGCCGATCGCGTCGTTCTTCGCGGCGTACGGCGAGCGCAAGTTCCGCCGCCGCGAGGAGCCGATCGTGCTGCGCGCGCTGCGTTCGGGCGCGCCGGCGATCGCGTTGGGAGGCGGCAGCGTGTTGTCGCCGACCGTCCGCGAGGCGCTGCGCGAGCACACCGTCGTCTGGCTGGACGTCTCCGACGAGACCGCGTGGGCGCGGGCGGCGGGCGAGGAGCGCCCGCTCGCCGCCGACCGGGAGGCATTCGAGGCGCTGCACGCCGAGCGCCGCCCGCTGTACGCCTCGATCGCCGACGCCTTCCTGCCCGAGGGTGACCGGCTCGTGCGCCGCGCGCGGCCCGCGCTGGAGGCGCTGGCCCAGGCGCCCTCCGGCACGAAGCTCGTGTGGGCGGTCGCCGGCGGCTCGGAATATCCGGTGTTCGTCGGCCGCGGGCTGATCGGCGGCCTGCCGCGCCCGGGGCGCCGCGCGTTCGTCGTGACCGACTCCAACGTCGGCCCCACCCACGGCGCCCGGCTGCGCGACACGCACCGCACGATCACGATCCCGGCCGGCGAGGAGCACAAGACGCTGGCGGTCGCCGAGCGGGTGTGGCGCGAGCTCGCCGCGGAGGGAATGGGGCGCGACGACCACCTCGTCGCGCTGGGCGGCGTCGTCACCGACCTCGCGGGCTTCGTCGCGGCGACCTACCAGCGCGGCATCGCGGTCGTCCACGTCCCGACGACGCTGCTGGCGATGGTCGACGCGGCGATCGGCGGCAAGACCGGCGTCGACCTGCCCGAGGCGAAGAACTACGTCGGCGCCTACCACCAGCCGGCGGCCGTCGTCGCCGACGTCGACATGCTCGCGACGCTGCCTTCGGAGGAGCTCGCCGCGGGCTACGCCGAGGTCGTCAAGACCGCGCTGATCGCGGGCGGCGAGCTATGGGAGCGCGTCCGCCGCGGCGGCGCGCCGGACGACGCCGTGGTGGTCGGCTGCCTGAGGACGAAGCTCGCCGTCGTGGCGCAGGACGAGCGCGACGAGGACCGCCGCCAGGTCCTGAATCTCGGCCACACGGTCGCGCACGCGCTCCAGTCGGCCACCGGGTACCGCCGCTACCGCCACGGCGAGGCGGTGGGGCTGGGGTTGCTCGCGGCGCTGCGGCTCAGCGGGACGGATTCGTTGCGCGCGCAGGTACGCGAGTTGCTGGACGGCGCGGGGCTGCCGACGACGTTGGACGCGGACGTCGATCCGGAGGCCGTCGTCGCCGCAACCCGGCTCGACAAGAAGCGGGTGGGCGGGCGCGTGCCGTTCGTGCTCGTCCGCTCCCCGGGAGACGTGGTGTTCGGCCAGCGGGTGGCGCCCGACGACGTGCTGGCGGCGGTGGCGGAGCTGGCGCATCCGCGCGAGTCGTCCTGACGCGCCGGGCGCGGATGGAAGACCTGCCGCGTCACGACGCCCGGGATGAGAGCTTCGTGAGGGCTGCCCCCGCGGCGGCCCGCCAGAGCCGATTCTTGCGAGGTCGTCACTCCCACGGAGGCATGTCATCGATGCGTACGTTCCTATTCGTCCTGGCGCTGAGCGGCGCCGTCGCCGGCATCGCGATCCCCGCGACCGCCAAACACCCGGCCAAACACCCGGCCAAGCACGCGGCCAAGGCGACCGGCGAGCGCTGCATCGAGCGCGTGCAGGCTGCGGGCTTCTCGCAGGCCGCCAAGGCCGCCGCCATGGCCGCGTGCACGAAGTACGCAGCCACCGTCCGTGACGCCCGCGCCGCCCTGCGGGCCGCGCGTGCGACGGCTCGCGCGCAGCGCGAGGCTGCCCAGGCGAACGTTCGCGCTGCCCGGGATGCCGCGGCGACCAAGCCGGCCGCTGAGCGCCGAGCCGTGATGGAAGCCGCCCGCGCCGAGCGCCGCGCAGCGCGGCGAGCCGCTCGCGCGGCGATGAAGGCCGCCCGCGGGACCTACCGTGCGACCGTGAAGGCGGCGAAGCGGACGCTGCGCGCCGAGCTGCGCGCCGCCCGCGCCGCCTGACCCGGTCGTACGGCGGTCGTGTCGCGCGGCCGCCGCGTCCCGGGCAACGGGGGCCGGATCTCCCTCCCGGATCCGCGCGCTCCCCGTGTCCCGGCTCCGGGGTCGCGCCGTCCGAGGCGGCGCCGTGCGAGAGTGACCGGACATGCCCATCGGCCACAACAACCGCATCCATGTCATGCACGGCGTCAACCTCGATCAGATCGGGCGCCGCGACCCCGCGCACTACGGCGGCATGTCGTTCCTGCAGCTCGAGCAGGCGGTCGACGCGTTCGCCGTCGGACTCGACGTGGACGCGCGCTTCTTTCAGACCAACCACGAGGGCGAGTTCGTCGAGGAGCTGCACCGCCTCGTCAACCTCGCCGATGCCGCGATCGTCAACGCCGGCGCCTGGTCGCACTACTCGCGCGCGATCGGCGACGCCCTGCAGTTCGCGGGCGTCCCGGTCGTCGAGGTCCATCTCTCCGACGTGATGGCACGCGAGCCGTGGCGCCACGTCTCTGTCCTCAGCGACGCCTGCGTAGCGACGATCGCCGGCAAGGGCGTCGACGGCTACCGCGACGCGCTCGAGATCCTGAAGCGCGAGCTCGGGCTGTGACCGCCCGCCGTTGCGCTTCCGTCGCCAGAGTCCGGCCCTCCGCTGGATCATCGCGATGAGCGACCGCCGGGCGGCGCTGCTGGCAGAGGTCGCCGAACGCGAGCTCGACGCGCTGCTTGTCACGAACCTCGTCAACGTGCGCTGGCTGACCGGTTTCGACGGCTCCAACGCCGCGGTGGTCCTGGGCGCGACGCAGCAACGCTTCATCACGGACTTTCGCTATCTGACGCAGTCCGCCGAGCAGCTCGCTTCCGAATGGGAGCACGAGATCGCCACCGACCTGCTCAAGCGCGCGGTGGAGGAGCTGCCCGCGCAGCCGCTGAAGCTCGGCTTCGACGACGGGCACGTGACGGTTCGCCAGCACGCGCAGCTCGCGAAGCTCCTCGCCGACCGCGAGGTGGAGCTGGTCGCCGCCGGCGGGCTCGTCGAGGCGCTGCGGGCGGTCAAGGACGCGGCGGAGATCGAGCTGATCCGCGCCGCGGCTCGCCTCGCCGACGCGGCGGCGCAGCGCCGAGAAGGGCCCGGGTGAGCGGTCGCTGGAACAGCTGCTCGGGCTGGACCTCAAGCCGTCGGACGTGCGCCTCGGCCCGGCTTTCTGCGAAGCGGTGATCGCTGCTCGGGAGCGCAGCGGACTCGACCGGGTGTGGCAGTCCCCGGACTACCTGCCGCGTCCCGAAGAGCTCGACGACCCGAGCCGCTGGCTGGTTCGGATGGCCGCCGTCGAGATCGAAGCGGAGTTGTCGGGCGACGATCCCGACAACGCGGCGTAGGAGCCTCCAGGCCGCCGCTCGGCGAGTGCGACGCGCGCACATCCGGGCTCGAAATTTCTTTTCTCCACATGCCAGGTGGCCTGGAAGCCGCGCAACCGCGCGGCTGATCGCGCCGCTGAGTGGACAAAAATTTTCGCCGTCCACACGCCTGTCCACAGCGGCACATGCCGTTCACCGCGCAGTTCATCCACCTCTCCACACGTTGTGGGAATCGCTGTGGACACGGCGGTTGACCGGTCGCCGCGAGCGACCGTACGGTGCGCCCAGCAATCGGCCTCCGGTGGTGACCGGGACCATCCTCCAAGGGGAAGGGGGGGTGGAACCGCGAATCTGCCGGGGGCCGTTTGTTGTGCGCCGTTACCCGCCGGTAACCTC
>JAHWJM010000227.1 GCA_019348435.1 Actinomycetota bacterium | reverse complement strand
CTCCCCCGAGCGTCGCGAGCGCGACCGGCAGCCCCGTCGGCCACCAGTGGGTCCCGTGCACGCGCTCGCGCTCGACCGTGTCGAGCCTCGTCTCCGAGCTGCAGTCCGACGGCCTGCTCGTCGAGCACGAGGAGCACGGCGCGGCGCACGGCGAGCACGGCGGGCGCCCGCCGATCCTGCTGTCGTTCGACGCCTCCGCCGGGGCCGCCCTCGGCGTCGACTTCGGCCACAGCCACCTGCGCGTGGCGGTGGCGGATCTCTCGTCGACGATCCTGGCGGAGCGCGCGGTCCCGCTCGACACCGACCACGCCGCCCACGAGGGCCTCGACGTGGCACTCGAGCTGATCGAGGAGGTGCTCGGCGAGGCCGACGTCGATCGCTCGCGCCTGATCGGCGCCGGGCTGGGCCTGCCGGGCCCCATCGACCAGGCGGACGGCGTGATCGGCTCCTCGGCGATCCTGCCCGGCTGGGTCGGGGTCGCCGCGGCGGAGGAGCTGCGCCGGCGCCTGGACGTGCCGGTCAGCGTCGACAACGACGCGAACCTCGGCGCGCTCGCGGAGGTCGCGCTCGGCGCCGGGATCGGCGCCCGCGACGCGATCTACATGATGGTCTCGGGCGGCGTCGGCGCGGGCCTGATCCTCGGCGGCGACCTCTACCGCGGGACGGGCGGCACGGCCGGGGAGCTCGGCCACGTGCTCGTCGACGAGACCGGCCCGATCTGCCGCTGCGGCAACCGCGGCTGCCTGGAGATGATGGCCGGCGGCCGCGCGATCATCGACCTGCTGCGCCCCAGCCACGGCGACGACCTCACGCTCGACGAGGTCATCGCGCTCGTCGACGAGGGCGACTCCGGCGCGCGCCGGGCGATCGCCGACGCCGGGCGCGTGCTCGGCCGCTCGGTCGCGGCCATCGTCAACGCCTTCAACCCCGAGCTCGTGATCGTCGGCGGCAAGCTGAGCGCCGCCGGCGACGTCCTGCTCGATCCACTTCGGGAAGCGGTCCACCGGTACGCCATCCCCTCGGCGGCCGAGGAGGTTCGCATCACCCGCGGCGTGCTGGGCGACCGCGCCGAGGTGCTCGGCGCGCTCGAGCTCGCAGCACGGCAGTCCGACGTCGCAGCTGCGGCGGCGTCCACCCCGGTCAACGGACCACACAGAGGAAAGGCAGTCAGATGATGGTCATGCGAGGAACACGCCGTCGCGCGATGCCGCGGACGATGGTGGCCGGTGCCGCGGCGCTGGCGCTCTTCGTCGCCGGCTGCGGCGACGACAACGACGACGCCGGCGGTAGCGCGTCGACGACTTCGGGCGACGGCAAGGCGGGCAAGGTCGCCGTGCTGCTGCCGGACTCGAAGTCCTCGGTGCGCTGGGAGACCGTCGACCGGCCCTTCCTGAAGGCCGCCTTCGAGAAGGCCGGCGTGGAGGCCGAGATCCAGAACGCCGAGGGCGACAAGTCCACCCAGCAGCAGCAGGCCGAGCAGGCGATCACGAACGGCGCCAAGGTGCTGCTGCTCGTCAACCTCGACTCCGGCAGCGGCGCGGCGATCGCCGCCAACGCCAAGTCGCAGGGCGTCAAGGTCATCGACTACGACCGCCTCACGCTGAACGGCGACTCGGACTACTACGTCTCCTTCGACAACGAAGAGGTCGGCCGCCTGCAGGGCCAGGGCCTCGTCGACTGCCTCGAGGGGACGACGAAGCCGGCCGTCGCCGTGCTCAACGGCTCGCCGACCGACAACAACGCGACGCTGTTCAAGAAGGGCTACGACTCGGTCATCAACCCGAAGTTCGAGTCCGGCGAGTGGACCGAGGTCGCCGACCAGTCCGTGCCCGACTGGGACAACCAGAAGGCGCTGACGATCTTCGAGCAGATGCTGCAGAAGGCGCGCAACGACATCGACGGCGTGCTGGCCGCCAACGACGGCCTCGCCAACGCCGCGATCTCCGCGCTCAAGCAGCGCAAGCTCAAGCAGATCCCGGTCACCGGCCAGGACGCGACGCTGCAGGGCATCCAGAACATCGTCAACGGCGACCAGTGCATGACCGTCTACAAGGCGATCAAGAAGGAGGCCGACGCGGCCGCCGCGCTGGCGATCGCGCTCGCCAAGGGCCAGGAGCCGACCGGCGTCACCGGCTCGGTCAACAACGAGAGCCGCGACGTGCCGTCCGTGCTGCTCAAGCCGGTGGCCGTCACGAAGGAGAACATCAAGGAGTACGTCGGCGAGCCGGACTTCCCCAAGCAGGAGGAGATCTGCGCGGGCAAGCTCGCGAGCAAGTGCAAGGCGGTCGGCCTGTCATGACCGTGACCACCGGCGTCGGGGGAGCGCGCGAGCGGTCCCCCGGCGCGGTGCCGATCCTGGAGCTCAAGGCAGTCTCCAAGCGCTTCGGCGCCGTGCAGGCGCTCCACGAGGTGAACTTCGAGGTCCGTCCGGGTGAGGTCACGGCCCTCGTCGGCGACAACGGCGCGGGCAAGTCCGTGACGATCAAGTGCATCGCCGGCATCTATCCGATCGACAGCGGCGAGATCCTGTGGGAGGGCAGGCCCGTCCAGATCCACGGCCCGAAGGACGCGGCGGCGCTCGGCATCGAGATCGTCTACCAGGACCTGGCGCTCGCCGACAACCTCGACGTCGTGCAGAACATGTACCTCGGCCGCGAGGAGATCACGCGCTTCCGCGCGCTCGACGAGACGAAGATGGAGCGCCGCTGCAAGGAGACGCTCAGCTCGCTGTCGGTTACGACGATCCGCTCGGTGCGCCAGACGGTCGCGGGCCTGTCGGGCGGCCAGCGCCAGTCGATCGCGGTCGCCAAGGCCGTCATGTGGAACTCGCGCCTGGTGATCCTCGACGAGCCGACGGCGGCGCTCGGGGTCGCGCAGACGCGGCAGGTGCTCGACCTCGTCAGGCGGCTCGCCGACCAGGGCCTCGCGGTGATGCTCGTTTCGCACAACCTGCACGACATCTTCGAGGTCGCCGATCGCATCACGGTCCTGCGCCTCGGCCAGGACGTGGCGCGCTTCGACACGAAGGACACCAACCAGCGCGAGGTCGTCGAGGCGATCACGGCGGGCAAGCTCTCGACGGTTCCCGGCATCGAGGAGGCGGAGGTCCAGTGAGCGCGATCACCCCTCCCCTCCCGACGCCCGCGGCGGCACGGACGGCGACGCTCGGCGCGTACGCCAAGCGCTGGGCGGAGAACGTGCGCGGCGGAGAGCTCGGCAGCCTGCCGATCATCCTCGGCCTGCTCGTCATCGCCGTCGTCTTCCAGGTCCAGAACGACCGCTTCCTGACGGCCGGCAACTTCGTGAACCTCATGGTCCAGGGGGCCGCCTTCGCGCTCGTCGCGATGGGCATCGTCTTCGTCTTGCTGCTGGGCGAGATCGACCTCTCGGTCGGCTACGTCAGCGGCGTCGCCGGCGTGCTGACGGCGCTGCTGCTGCTGCCCGACGGCTCGTCGGTGCCGACGGCCGTGGCGATCGCCGCGGCGCTCGGCTCGGGCGTGCTGATCGGCACGCTGCACGGGCTGATCATCACGAAGATCGGCATCCCCTCCTTCGTCGTGACGCTGGCCGGGCTGCTGGCCTGGAACGGGGTCGTGCTGCTGCTGATCGGCAGTCGCGGCACCGTCGTGCTGCAGGACGCCTTCGTGATCGGCTTCGCGAACGACTTCGTCGGCGAGACCGCCGCGTGGGTGCTCATGCTGCTGGCCGTCGGCGCCTACGCCGGCGGTCAGCTCTGGGGCCTGCGCAAGCGTGCCGCGGCGGGGCTGTCGAACGACCCGCTGCTGATCGTCGGGCTGCGCGTCGTGGGCCTCTTCGTCGCGCTGGCGTGCGTCGTCTACATCGTCAACCAGGACCGCGGGCTGCCGTATGTCGCCGTGCTCGTCGGCGTGCTGCTCGTGTTCTGGACCTACGTGCTGCGGCGCACGCGCTTCGGCCGCCACGTCTACGCCGTCGGTGGCAACGCCGAGGCGGCGCGGCGGGCCGGCATCGACGTCGACCGGATCAAGATCATCTGCTTTGCGATCGCCTCGCTGATGGCGGCGGTCGGCGGGATCGTGCTCGCCTCGCGCCTGCGCTCGGTCGACACCAACGCGGGCGGCGGCGCGATCCTGCTGTACTCGATCGCGGCCGCCGTGATCGGCGGCACGAGCCTGTTCGGCGGGCGCGGCCACATCAAGGCGGCGCTGCTGGGCGCGCTCGTGATCGCGAGCATCGACAACGGCCTCGGGCTGCTCGGCCTGAGCTCGGGGACGAAGTTCGTCGTCACCGGCCTCGTGCTGCTGCTAGCCGTCGCCGTCGACTCGTTCTCGCGCCGCGGCCGCGCGCAATCGGGCAGAGCATGACCGAGGCCACGGAGGGCCTCGCGGGGAAGGTCGCGCTCGTCACGGGCGCCAGCCGCGGCATCGGCGCCGCGGTCGCGCGCCGGCTCGCCGGCGCCGGCGTCGCGCTCGGGCTGGGCTCGCGCAGCGGCGACGACCTCGCCATCCCGGATGCGGTGGCGCCCCCCACCGACGTCCGCGATCCCGCCGCCGTCGTGGCGGCCGTGGCGGCGCTCGTCTTGAGCGCGGGTCTCGGCGACGGAGGCCGCGGCGGCGACGTGGTCGTCCGCTGCGACGACTCCCTCCGCGATCTGCAGGCCTTCAAGCGCCGCGCCCACTTCAAGGCCCCTCGCGGCGGCCACGGGCAGGGCTCGCTGCGCCATGGCGCCGACGGGGACGACCTTCTGGTCCGCGTGCCACCCGGCACCCAGGTCACCCTGGCCGACGGCACGATGCACGACCTCATCACACCGGGGCAGCGCGTGGTCGTCGCCCGCGGCGGCGCGGGCGGACGGGGCAACAAGCGCTTCGCCGGTCCGACGCACCAGTCCCCGCGCTTCGCCGAGCGGGGCCTGCCCGGAGAACAGGCCGAGGTGACGCTGCGCCTCAAGCTGCTGGCCGACGTCGGGCTGGTCGGCCTGCCCAATGCCGGCAAGTCCTCGCTCCTGAGCCGCATGACCCGGGCCCACCCCAAGGTGGCCGGCT